>JBEKAW010000044.1:0-12088 GCA_050015715.1 Candidatus Krumholzibacteriaceae bacterium | reverse complement strand
GGACGCCGGGAAGGTCCTTCACGCGCCCGCCGCGGATGAGAACGATCGAGTGCTCCTGAAGGTTGTGGCCTTCACCGGGGATATAGGAGGTGACCTCGTACCCGTTCGTGAGCCTCACGCGCGCCACCTTCCGGATCGCCGAGTTCGGTTTCTTGGGCGTCGACGTGTACACGCGCGTGCATACGCCCCGCTTCTGGGGGCAGCTCTTGAGCGCGGGTGCGTGCGTTTTCTTCCGAACGACCTTGCGTCCTTTGCGAATGAGCTGGTTGATAGTCGGCACGAAAAACCCCTTAATTCATACTAAGACAACAAGTTACTGGCCTTTTCCGCATCGCGACAATTGGAAAAGGGGACGCAAAAGTGCAATCTACCAATTTGAGCGAGGCTTGTCAAGTAAATATTTGCTAGCGGTTTAAGACACTTCCTCCTTCATCTTCGTGACGAGCTCCGCGAGCTCCTCCTCCGCGAATTCCCGTTCGAGGAGCTCCTCCTCGCTCACTTCTTCCGCTATCCTGACCCCGCTGTATTTCTGAAGGCCCGTTCCCGCCGGAATGAGGTGTCCCATGACGACGTTTTCCTTGAGCCCGCGCAGGTAATCGACCTTGCCCTGGACCGCCGCCTCGGTGAGAACGCGCGTCGTCTCCTGGAAGCTCGCCGCGGAGATGAAGCTCTCCGTCGTGAGAGACGCCTTCGTGATGCCGAGGAGGAGGGGCTTGAAGGTGGCGGGCTTGCCCTTTTCCTTCATCGAGCGCTCGTTCTCGTCGCGGAACTCGGCCTTGCTCACGATATCCCCCTCGAGGAAGCGGGTGTCGCCCGGATCCTCGACGACGACCTTCTGGAGCATCTGCCGCACGATGACCTCGATGTGCTTGTCGTTGATGCGCACGCCCTGGAGCCGGTAAACCTCCTGGATCTCGTTCACGAGGTAGTTCTGCGCGGCGTTCACGCCCTTGATGCTGAGGATGTCGAAGGGGTTGACGGGACCCTCGGTGAGGTTGTCGCCCGCCTCGACACGGTCCCCCTCGTATACCCGCAGGTGCTTGCCCTGGGGAACGAGGTAGGAGCGCTTGTCGCCGCCGTCGGAGGTCACGTTGATCTTGCGCATGCCCTTCGTGACGCTTCCGAACTCGATGATGCCGTCGATCTCCGAGACGACCGCGGCCTCCTTTGGCTTGCGGACCTCGAAGAGCTCGGCGACGCGCGGGAGGCCGCCCGTGATGTCGCGCGTCTTCGAGATGTCCTTCGGAATTCTACAGATAATGTCGCCCGGAAGTATCTCGGCGTCGCGGTGCAGCATGATGTGCGCCCCGGTCGGCACGATGAAGTTGCCGGCGATCTTGCCGTTCTTGTCGAGGAGCTCGATGTGCGGGTGGAGCTTCTTGTCGCGATCGTCGATGACGACCATCTGCCTGAGACCCGTCTTGTCGTCGAGCTTTTCCTTGAGGGTGACCCCCTCCTTGATGTCGACGAAGCGGAGACGCCCGCCCCGGTCCGCGATGATCGAGTCCGAGTACGGATCCCACTCGTAGATGAGCGCGTCCTTGTCGACCTTGTCGTTCTCCTTCACCCTGAGGGCGGCGCCGTAGGGGACGCCGAAACGCGCCCGGATGCGCTCGCTCTTCTCGTCGCGAATGAGGATTTCCCCTTTGCGGCCGACCGCGATCACGTTCTTGGCGCGGTCCACGACCGTCTTGATCGTCTTGAACTGGACGACGCCCGGGTGGTTCGTCGTCTTCTGCGTCTGCTCGGCGATACGCGACGCGGTGCCTCCGACGTGGAAGGTGCGGAGCGTCAGCTGCGTGCCCGGTTCGCCGATCGACTGCGCCGCGATGACGCCGACCGCCTCGCCGAGGTCGACGAGCTTGCCGGTCGCGAGGTTGCGGCCGTAGCAGAAGGCGCACGCGCCGCGCTTCGCCTCGCACGTGAGCACGCACCGGAGCTTGACCTTCTCGACGCCGCGCTCCTCGATCTCGGTGGAAATGTCCTCGTCGACGAGCGTGTTGGCCTTGCAGATAGTCTCGCCGGTCTGAGGATCGATGATGTCGTCGACGACGACGCGGCCGAGGATGCGGTCGCTGAGAGACTCGATGATCTCCTCGCCCTCCTTGAGCGCCTGCGTGTCCATTCCCATGATCGTGCCGCAGTCGTATTCCGTTATGATGACGTCCTGCGCGACGTCGACGAGGCGCCGCGTGAGGTAGCCGGCGTCCGCCGTCTTCAACGCGGTGTCGGCGAGACCCTTCCGCGCGCCGTGCGTCGAGATGAAGTACTGCAGCACGGTGAGGCCTTCCTTGAAGTTGGCCGTGATGGGCATCTCGATGATCTCGCCGATGCCTCCCGTGATGCGCTTCTGCGGCTTCGCCATGAGGCCTCGCATGCCGGCGAGCTGGCGGATCTGCTCCTTGTTGCCTCGCGATCCCGAGATCGCCATCATGTAGATCGGGTTGAAGCCCTCGCGGTCCTTGTTGAGCGTCTCGAGCATCACGTCGGCGACGTTGTTCGTCGCGTGAGTCCACGTGTCGATGATCTTGTTGTAGCGTTCGCCGTCCGTGATGATGCCGTCCTTGTACTGCTTCTGGATCTGGTTCACCGCTTTCTGGGCGACGGCGATGAGATGCGGCTTTTCGGCGGGGACGACGATGTCGTCGATCGAGATCGTGATTCCGGCGCGCGTCGCGTAGCTGAAGCCGAGGTCCTTGAAGCGCTCGAGGAAGCGCACGGTCCGGCGGTTCCCGAGCCGCTTGTAGCAGGTGCCGATGAGCTCGGCCAGGGTCTTCTTGTCGAAGATCTCGTTGATGAAACCGAGCTCCTCCGGAATGACCTTGTTCGCGATGACGCGGCCGACGGTCGTCGTCACCATCTCGCCGTCGATGCGCACCTTCACCTTCGCGTGAAGATCGATCGTGTCGTGATCCCACGCCGAGATGAGCTCGTCGGTGTTGAAGAATCTCTTGCCCTCCCCCTTCGCCCCTTCCTTGAGCATCGAGATGTAGTAGAGGCCGAGCACCATGTCCTGCGTCGGGGAGGCCAGCGGGGCGCCGTTCGCGGGGGACAGCACGTTGTTGGACGCGAGCATGAGCGTGCGCGCCTCGAGCTGCGCCTCGTACGACAGCGGCACGTGCACCGCCATCTGGTCGCCGTCGAAGTCGGCGTTGAAGGCCGTGCAGACGAGCGGGTGGATCTGGATCGCCTTGCCCTCGATGAGGAGCGGCTGGAAGGCCTGAATGCCGAGGCGATGGAGCGTCGGGGCGCGGTTGAGAAGCACCGGGTGATCCTTGATGATCTCCTCGAGAATGTCCCACACCTCGGGGCGCTCGCGCTCGACGAGCTTCTTGGCGCTCTTCACCGTCTGGACGTACCCCTTCTCCTCGAGCTTGCGGATGATGAAGGGCTTGAAGAGCTCGAGCGCCATCGATTTCGGCAGCCCGCACTGGTGAATCTCGAGCTCCGGGCCGACGACGATCACCGAGCGGCCCGAGTAGTCGACGCGCTTGCCGAGGAGGTTCTGGCGGAAGCGTCCCTGCTTGCCCTTGAGCATGTCGCTGAGACTCTTGAGCGGCCGGTTGCCCTGGCCGCGGACCGCGCGGGAGCGGCGGCTGTTGTCGAACAGCGCGTCGACCGCCTCCTGGAGCATCCGTTTCTCGTTGCGGAGGATGACCTCCGGCGCGCGGATCTCGATGAGCTTCTTGAGCCGGTTGTTGCGGTTGATGACGCGGCGGTAGAGGTCGTTGAGGTCGCTCGTCGCGAAACGCCCGCCCTCGAGCGGCACGAGCGGCCTGAGGTCGGGCGGCAGCACCGGGATGACGTCGAGGATCATCCATTCGGACTTGTTCTGGCTCTGCCGGAACGCTTCGACGACCTTGAGACGCTTGAGAACGTCCTTCTTGCGCTGGACCGAGGTCTCGACCTTCGACTGCGCGCGGAGGTTGATCGCGAGCTCCTCGATGTTGATCACCTTGAGAAGGTCCCGGACCGCCTCGCCGCCCATCTTGGCGACGAACTCCTTCCCCTGATCCATGAGCTCGCTGTACGTCTCGTCGTCGATGAGCTCCTTGAACTTGAGGTCCGTGTTCCCCGGGTCGAGGACGATATGCGATTCGTAGTAGAGAACTCGCTCGAGGTTGCGGACGGTCATGTCGAGCATGTAGCCGATGCGGCTCGGCACGCCCTTGAGGAACCAGATGTGGGCGACGGGGACGGCGAGCTCGATGTGCCCCATCCGTTCACGCCGGACGCGCGAGTGCGTGACCTCGACGCCGCAGCGGTCGCAGATGACCCCGCGGTAGCGGATGCGCTTGTATTTGCCGCAGGTGCACTCCCAGTCCTTCACCGGCCCGAAGATGCGCTCGCAGAACAGCCCGTCCTTCTCCGGCTTGAATGAGCGGTAGTTGATGGTCTCTGGCTTCGTGACCTCACCGTAGCTCCACTGGCGTATCACCTCGGGAGAGGCGAGCTGGATCCGCATCGCCTTGATGTCGGTGGGCTTGTTACGATCCTTTTCAAAAAGGGTGGTGTACAATGGTTACCTCCGGCGGAAACCGTTCACCGTCAGTCCTTCTCGAGCTTTTCGAGCTGCACGTCGAGACAGAGGCTCTGGAGCTCCTTGATGAGCACATTGAACGACTCGGGGAGCCCCGGCTCGGGCGCGTTCTCTCCCTTTACGATCGCCTCGTAGATCTTGCTCCGGCCGGCGACGTCGTCCGATTTCACCGTGAGGAGCTCCTGGAGCGTGTAGGCGGCGCCGTACGCCTCGAGCGCCCACACCTCCATCTCGCCGAAGCGCTGACCTCCGAACTGGGCCTTGCCGCCGAGCGGCTGCTGCGACACGAGCGAGTACGGCCCGATCGAGCGCGCGTGGATCTTGTCGTCCACGAGGTGTGAAAGCTTCATGATATAGATTTCGCCGACCGTGATCGGTTCGTCGAAGAGATCCCCCGTCATGCCGTCGAAGAGCTGGATCTTGCCGCTCTCCGGAAGCCCCGCCTCGGTCAGGAGCCCCTTGATCTCATCGATGGTGGCGCCGTTGAACACGGGGGTCGCGGCCTTGAATCCGAGCTTCTTGATGGCCCAGCCGAGGTGCGTCTCGAGGATCTGCCCGACGTTCATTCGGCTCGGCACGCCGAGCGGATTGAGAATCACCTGGATCGGCGATCCGTCCGGCAGGTGCGGCATGTCCTCCTCCGGCACGATGCGGGAGACGACGCCCTTGTTGCCGTGCCGTCCCGCCATCTTGTCGCCGACGGACACCTTGCGTTTCCGCGCGACGTACGTCTTCACGAGCTTGCTCACGCCCGGCGGCAGCTCGTCGCCGCGCATGATGCGTTCGCTCTCCTTCTCGTAGTTGCTTTCGACTTTCTCGATTGCGCGCGCCGCCGCCTCCATGAGGGACTGGATTCTGCGGTCGACCTTCGAGTCCTTCACGACCGGGAGCCCCCAGTGGAGATGGTCGATGTCGATGCTCCTGATCATCTTCTCGGTGATCTTGCGCCCGCCGCGGGCGAGCACCTCGCCCGTCTCAGCGTGAATGAGCTTCTCGGAGGTCTGCCCGATCATGAGCCTCTCGAGGCGTTCGCGCCGTTTTTCCTTGATATGCTGGATCCCGAGGTCGCGCTGGTGCTGGAGCTCGAGCAGCTTCTTCTTCTCGGTGCTCCGCGCGCGGTCGTCCCGCTCCTTGCGGGAGAATATCTTGATGTCGACGACGATGCCGTCCATGCCCGGGGGCGCCTTGAGGCTCGCGTCGCGCACGTCTCCGGCCTTCTCGCCGAAGATCGCTTTCAGCAGCCGCTCCTCGGGGGTGAGCTCGGTCTCGCCCTTCGGCGTCACCTTCCCGACGAGGATGTCCCCCGCCTTCACGTGGGCGCCGATGCGCACGATGCCGTCATCGTCGAGATTGGCGAGCATCTCCTCGCTCACGTTCGGAATCTCGCGCGTGATCTCCTCCATCCCGGCCTTCGTGTCGCGGACCTGCGTCTCGAATTCCTCGATGTGGATCGACGTGAACGTGTCTTCCTTGACGAGCTTCTCGCTGATGATGATCGCGTCCTCGAAGTTGTATCCGCGCCACGGCATGAAGGCGCACAGCACGTTGCGGCCGAGCGCGAGCTCGCCGTTCCGGGTGGCCGAGCTGTCCGCGATCACCTCGCCCTTCTTGACCTTCTGCCCAACCTCGACGATCGGTTTCTGGTTGACGCAGGTGTCCTGGTTCGAGCGCTGGAACTTGATGAGCTTGTACTCGTCGACGCCGCCGAATCCCGAGAAATCGTCGAGATCCTCGTCTTCCTTCTTCCCGCCGTAGCTGATGAGAATCTGGTTCGCCGTCACCGCGTCGATCCTGCCTGCGCGCCGCGCGATGCCGAGGACGCCCGAATCGTAGGCGACCTTCCCCTCGAGACCCGTCCCGACGAGCGGCTCCTCCGATTTGATGAGAGGCACGGCCTGGCGCTGCATATTGCATCCCATGAGCGCGCGGTTCGCGTCGTCGTGCTCGAGGAACGGGATCAGGGCCGCCGCGGCGCTCACGAGCTGGTTCGGGGAGACGTCCATATACTGGACCTCTTTCGGGTCGACGAGGACGAAATCCCCCCGGGACCGCGCCATGACGACGGGCTCGGTGAACCGGTGATGCTTGTCGAGCTTCGCGTTCGCGTGAGCGATGATCCAGTTGTCCTCCTGATCCGCCGAGAGCATGTCGCTCTCGTCCGTCACGAGGCCGTTCTTCACCCTCCGGTAGGGCGTTTCGAGGAACCCGTACTGGTTCACCCGCGCGTAGGTCGCGAGCGAAGTGATGAGGCCGATGTTCGGGCCTTCCGGCGTCTCGATCGGACACATGCGCCCGTAGTGCGTGTAGTGAACGTCGCGGACCTCGAATCCCGCGCGCTCGCGCGTGAGGCCGCCCGGGCCGAGCGCCGAGAGACGCCGCTTGTGCGTGAGCTCGGCCAAGGGATTCGTCTGGTCCATGAACTGCGACAGCTGGCTCGACCCGAAGAACGACTGGATCACGGCGCTGATCGTGCGCGCGTTCACGAGGTCGTACGGGGTCGGGCTCTCCGTCTCCTGGATCGTCATGCGCTCGCGAATGATCCGCGCCATGCGCGCGAGCCCCACGGAGAACTGGTTAGCGAGGAGCTCTCCCACGGAGCGCACCCGGCGGTTGCCGAGGTGGTCGATGTCGTCGACGGGGCCGTCGACCTCCTTGATGTGAATGAGGTTGGCCACAACCGCGACGAAGTCCTTCTCGGTCAAGGTCGTCGTGTCGATCGGCACGTCGATCCCGAGACGGCGGTTCATCTTGTGGCGGCCGACCTTCTCGAGGTTGTACCGCTTCGGATTGAAGAAGAGCCGGTCGAGGAGCGCCTTCGCCGTGTCGGCGTTCGGGGGATCCCCCGGACGCATGAGGTTGTACAGGCGCTTGAGGGCCTCTTCCGCGTTCGAGGTGGGATCCTTATCGATCGTCTTGAGGATGACGTCTTCCTCGATGTTCCCTTCCTTGACGACGAGAACGATCTTGGCGACCTTCGCCATCTTCATCTTCTCGAGCAGGTTCTCGGTGATGGGCTTCCCGGCCTCGAGGATCACCTCTCCCGTCTCGCGGCTCACGACATCCTCCGCGACGACGCGCCCGACGGCGCCTGCGTCCTTCTTGCTCGTCCGCGCGGAGAGATCGAGGACCTCGGTCCGGTGGAAGAGCTTGATGATGGCGCTGTTGGGCTCGAATCCCATCGCCTTGAGGAGCACCGTGACGGGTATCTTCCGGCGGCGATCGATGTAGACGTACATGATGTCGTTCACGTCGATCGTGAATTCGACCCACGATCCCCGGTACGGTATGATGCGGGCGTTGAAGAGGCGCTTTCCGTTCGGATGAAAGTCGTCGTCGAACACGACGCCCGGCGAACGGTGGAGCTGGCTCACGATCACCCGCTCGGCGCCGTTGATGATGAAGGTTCCCATGTCGGTTATCAGGGGTATCTCGCCGAGGTACACCTCGCTCTGGATGATGTCCTTGATAACCTGCTCGCCTTCCTGGTTCTCCCGCACGACGAGACGCAGCGACGCCTTGAGGGGAGCCGCGAACGTGAGATCGCGCTCCTTGCATTCCTCGACGACGTACTTCGGCTCGCCGATGGAGTACCCGAGGTACTCGAGCGTGAATTCACCGCGCGCGGAGACCACCGGAAAAACGGAGTGGAACACCGACTCGAGGCCGACGCTCTCCCGTTTGTCCATCGGAACGTTGCGCTGCAGGAAGCGTTCGTACGACGCGAGTTGCACCTCGAGGAGATGCGGGATCTCCACCACCTGCGGAATCTTCGCAAAATCTCTTCGCTCAGGCACCGTGATCATTGAAAATGATCCCTCCTGTTACCGGACGCTGCCGGCTTTGCTGAGCTACTTGAGCTACTTTATCTCGACGACGCCGCCGACTTCCTCGATCTTTTTCTTGATCTCTTCCGCTTCTTGCTTGTTGACGGCCTCCTTGATCGGCTTCGGCGCTTCCTCGACGAGCTTCTTCGCCTCGATGAGGCCGAGGCCCGTGATCGCGCGGACGACCTTGATGACCTGGATCTTGTTCGCGCCGATTTCCTTGAGCGTCGGGGTGAACTCGGTCTTCTCCTCCTCCGCCGCCGCCGGAGCCGCGCCGCCCGCCATCATGCCCGGCATGAAGGCCATCGGAGCCGCGGCGGTGACGCCGAACCGCTCCTCGAGCGCCTTGACGAGCTCGGAGAGCTCGAGCACCGACAACGTTTCGATGTGCGAAACGATCTTGGCGACGGCGCCGCCCGCCGGCTTCGCCGTTTCCTGTCCCTCGGCCGCGGTACCCTCGGCGGAGTCGTCCTTCTTCTTCGTAGGCATTCTCTGACCTCCCGTTCCTGTGTTCAATGCGACCGTAATGCGGGCCTCTCCCCCCGGAGGGGGCGCGCCCGCCATCGTAACGATCCCCCCGCGGGGACCGGCGCCGCAGTTACGCGGCGGCTCCCTTCTTGTCCTCGATGGCCTTGACGACGTTCACGAGGTTCCGCAGGGAAGCGCTGAGGCAATTGACGATGCCTCGCAGCGGAGCCTGCGCCGTCGTGACCACCTGGGCGAGAAGGATCTCCCTTCCCGGGAGCGAGGCGAGCCGCGTCACTTCTTGCGCGTTGAGGACACGGCCCGATACAAAGCCCCCCTTGAGGCGGGGGAGCTCGTAATCATCGGCGAATTTCTTGAGAATCTGGGCCGCGAGCACCTCGTCCGTCGTGCTGATCGCGACGGCCGTCGGGCCCTCGAGGAGGGGGCCGATGCCTGCGAAGCCGAGCTCCTCGAAGCTCCGCTTCGCGAGCGTGTTCTTGACGACGCGGAACACGACGCCCTTCTCGCGGCAGACCCGGCGAAGCTCGGAGATGTCCTTGACGTTGAGGCCGGTGAAGTCCGAGAGAACGATCGCCTTCGCGTCCTTGAGGACCGCGTCGAAATCGGTGACTTTTTTCGTTTTCGCTGCCTTGACCATACGCCGGTATCCCTTCTCCTAACGCGCCTCTCCGACGAGGGAGGCCATGTCGATCGCGAGCGACGGGCCCATCGTGGAGGAAATGTAGATGCTCTTGATATATTTGCCCTTCGACGAGGCCGGCTTCGCGCGGACGAGCTCCTGCGCGAGCGCCTTGATGTTCTCGACGAGCTTGGGGCCCTCGAACGACATCTTCCCGACGGGGACGTGAATGTTGGCGCCCTTGTCGACGCGGTACTCGATCTTGCCCGCCTTCGCCTCCTTGACCGCCTTCGCGACGTCGAAGGTCACCGTTCCCGATTTCGGGTTCGGCATGAGGCCGCGGGGACCGAGAAGCTTTCCGAGCTTGCCGACCTCGCCCATCATGTCGGGGGTCGCGATCGCGACGTCGAAGTCGAACCAGCCTTCCTTGATCTTCTCGACGAACTCGACGGAGCCCACGTTGTCGGCTCCCGCGTTCTTCGCCTCCTGCTCCTTCTCGCCGCGCGTGAGCACGAGGACGCGTATCGTTTTCCCCGTGCCGTGCGGCAGGAGGACCGTGCCGCGCACCTGCTGGTCCGCGTGCTTCGGGTCGACGCCGAGTTGCGCGGAAAATTCGATCGTCTCGTCGAACTTCGACGGCGGGAAGCTCTTGAGAACCTCCACCGCCTGCTCGATCGGATATTCGCGCGCGCGGTCGATCTTCGCGGCGCTCTCACGATATCTCTTGCCGGGCTTCATGTGCTCACCACTTTCTTGCCGTCATTCCTCGACGATGATTCCCATGCTGCGGGCGCTGCCCTCGACCATTCTCATCGCCGCTTCGATCGTCGGACAATTGAGATCCTTGATCTTCGTTTTCGCGATCTCGCGGACCTGATCCTTCGTGATCTTCCCGACCTTTTCCTTGTTGGGCTCGCCGGAGCCCTTCGCGATGTTGACCGCCCTCTTGAGGAGCTCCGACACGGGCGGCGCCTTCACGATGAAGACGAAGGTCTTGTCCGCGTACACGGTGATCTCGACGGGGACGATCCAGCCCGTCATGCTCTGCGTGGAGTTGTTGAACTGCTTGCAGAACTCCATCGAGCTCACCTGGAGCTGGCCGAGCGCCGGGCCGACCGGCGGCGCGGGCGTGGCCTGCCCGGCCGGAATCTGCAGCTTGACGATCTTCATGATCTTCTTTTTAGACTTTTTGGCCATACCTACCAGCGCTCCTTCGTGCCGACCAGCGCGTGATCGGGAATCGCTAAACGATCTTTACCTGGAGAAAATCGAGCTCGACCGGGGTTTCCCTGCCGAAGATGCTGACGAGAACCTTGACCTTCCCGCGCTCCGGATTGATCTCGTCGACGACGCCGGTGAAATCGGCGAAGGGTCCGTCCACGACGTGAACGTGCTCTCCGAGGGTGAACGGAACCTCCGGGACGATCCCTTCCTTCTTCTCCATCCTACCGAGGATCCGGTCGACCTCTTTCTTCGGAATCGGGAACGGCTTCTTGACGTCTCCCACGAAGTGGGTGACGCCGGGCACGTTCTCGATGAGGCCCCACGCCTCCTCGCCCATTTCCATCTCGATGAGGATGTAGCTCGGGAAAAGCTTCCGGTGGGAAACCTTCTTCTTTCCCTTTTTCATCTCGGCCACTTCCTCCGTGGCCACGAGCACTTTCCCGAACCGATCCTGAAGCCCCGAGTTCTTGATGAGGCGCTCGATCGTCTCGCGCACCTTGTTCTCGCGGCCCGAGTACGTGTGAACGACGTACCAGCGGAGCTTCCTTCCCGCCTCGTCCCCTTCGGCGGAGGCCGCCGCGGAATCCTTCGCGCCCGCGCGCCGGCCGCGGGGTTTTTCCGGCGCCCCGGGCGCCACCGGCGCCTCGGACGCTACGGGCGCCTCGGGCGCCTCGGGCGTCTCGGGCCCCTCGGGCGTCTCCGGCGTCTCCGGCACGGCGGGCTCGGCGGTTTCGCCGGCCCCGAGGGCCTCGGCGGCCCCTTCGGTATCGACGGAGTCCGCCTCGCCCGTGGATTCCCGGGCGGCGGAGCTCTCCCCTTCCTGCTCTTCGTTCACGTCCTTGAAAATATCATCCGCCATACATTCACACCTTGCGGCCCCGGCCGGGCCGGGGACGCCCTTTACCAGCCGAGAAGACGTCTCACGAGGAGCGTGAGAATCTCATCCACGAGCCCGATGAAAATGGTTACGACGAACGTCGCCACGATGACGATCTTCGTGGATTCCTTGAGCTCGTCGCGGGTCGGCCAGGTGACCTTGCGCATCTCCACGCGGGTCTCGGCGAAAAATCTCTTGATTTTTTCGATCATGTCTCTCTCCGCTCAGCGCGTTTCCTTGTGAATGGTCTGCTTCCGGCAGTACCGGCAGTACTTCTTGTGCTCGAGCCGGTCCGGATGCTTGCGCTTGTTCTTCATCGTCGTGTAGTTCCTGTTCTTGCACACGCTGCAGGCAAGAATAGCCAGTTCTCTCATGGTCGTTTCCTCTCTCGCTTACGCTACTCTATGATATCGGTCACGATGCCTGCGCCCACGGTGCGGCCGCCCTCGCGGATCGCGAACCGGAGCTCTTTCTCCATCGCGATCGGTGTAATGAGCTCGATTGTCAGCTCCGCATCG
>JBEKAW010000043.1:0-12139 GCA_050015715.1 Candidatus Krumholzibacteriaceae bacterium | reverse complement strand
CCGCCACGCCTCGAACGCCGCCTCGCTCTCGTCGATCGCCCGCATGACCGACGCCCGGGAGAGCTCCTCGTACGTCGCGACGAGCTCCCCCGTCGCGGGGTTCACCGACTTCAGTTCCATGGCCCTCTCCCCCGTTCGTCGCCGTCGCCGCGCACGACGCGCAGCCCCCCGGGCCCGCGGCGCGAGCTCCGGTAGAGGTAGGCGAACAGCGCCGCGGCGACGCCCATGACGAGCATCCACAGATAGAGATTCTCCGTGACGATACGCGGACGAAGCAGCGTCGTCACGACGAGGCCGATGATCGCGCCCCCGAGGTGCGCGTCGTGGCCGATGTTCCCCCGCCGGCTCTGAATCCCGAAAATCGAGATCGCGATGAAGAGAACGGCGTAGACCGGCGACGGGATCGGCACGGGAATAGGCAGCATGTACACCGAGCTCCCGGGGATGAGAAAGATGGATGCGAACACGACGCCGCACACGCCCCCCGAGGCCCCGAGCGCCCGGTACGCCTGGTTGCGATGGAGCGCGAGCGAGAGGAGATTCCCCCCGAGCATGCTCGAGAAATAGATGGCGACGAACGTCGGCGCCCCCGCCGTGCTCTCGACGGATCCGCCGAACGAGTAGAGACTGAACATGTTGATCACGAGATGCGCGACGTTCGCGTGGAGGAAGCCGCTCGAGAGGAGCCGGTAGCGCTGCCGGTACCGGAGAACCATCTCCGGCTCGAAGAGGTATCTCTCCATGAACGCAGGCGACGCGAAACCGGCGGCGGAAAAGAGCGCCGTGATCGCGATGATCACGATTGTGACGGGACCGGTTGGTTCATTCATCTGTTATCGCGTTCGCCCCTCCAGGACGGACGGCCTCGCCGGGATCTAGAAATCGACGCTCGCCGTCGAGGCGAGGCCGTCCGTGCGGACCGCGCGCGCGGTGACATGGCAGCGGTCGCCCCCGGCACTCTTCCATACATACGTGTAGGGGCTCGTCGAGTCCGCGCCGAGGTACACGTAATTCTCGTAGAACTCGACGCGGGCGATCGCACCGCGTCTCGGATCGGCCGTCGCGTCAATCTCGACGTCCACGGGGCACGCGAGCTTCGCCCCCGCACGCGGCCTAGTGATGGTGACCGACGGGAGCGCGGCCGCGCCCCCCGGGACGACCGCGCGGTAGTCCTGGGCCGCGTCGATCGTCGAGCCCGCGACGCGCGGGAGCCCGAGAAGATCGAGAGACATGTTCGCGGCCTCACCGTTGCGGATCGGCTGGGGAGTCGACGAGTAGGTCGGTCTCCCGCTCCCCGGGTCGAGGCGCGTCGAAGGATTCAGCCGGTAGAGATTCCCGCCCGCCGGAACTCCCGGTCCCCATACGTAAAACGGTATCGTGTAGTCCGCCGGCTTCGTCGCATCGGAGTGCTCCGTTCCCGCCCCGCCGTGGTCCGCCGTGACGACGAGATACGTCCTGTTCGAGAGACGCGGATCGCCGTCGACGAGATCGAGGATCCGTCCGAGCAGGCGGTCGTCCTTCCTGATCGCGACGAAGTACTCCGCGCTCTCCCAGCCATATGTGTGCCCCGCTCCGTCGGGATCGGCGAGATGGATGAGGCTGTAGCGGTTCGGCGCGGCCTTCATGTTCGCGATGAACGAGTCGGTGAGCGCCGCCGTGTTCCCGTCGTTCACGTACACGTCGATCTTGTTCCGGCCGTTGTCCGGGCCCGTCACGTCGGGCGCGCCGTTGACCTCGTTCCAGCTCCGATCGAAGATGGCGAACTTGCTCTTGCTCGCGTACAGGCCCGTCGCGAGACCGTTATCGTGCGCGACGTCGAAGACGCCCGCGACGTACGAGCCGTGAACCTGCGCGAGTGTCCGGGGGTCGTCGGTGTTGAACGTGACGCCGTGCCCCTCGGGCCCGAGCACGGCCCGGCCCGTGAGCTGGCACGTATGATCTGGCAGGGTGACCGTGTAGTCGTAGTCAGTGCGCGCGTTGTCCGTGAACGCGCCTTCGATCCGCAGGCGCCAGAAATGCGGGGCGCCGCCGGGGCCGAGCCGCCGCACCGCGTCGGCGCGCAGACCGTCGACGCTCACGTGGATCACGTACCGGACCGTATCGCCGGGCTGCGCGGCGCAGGTTCGCGCCGCAAGGAGGCTCCCCTCGCCCTCAGGGCCCCGCGCGGCGGCCGGCCGGGGCGCGAGCGACGACGACGCGAGCACGAGAAGCACAGGGAAAGCCCAATATGCGGATCGTGCCGCCATGTCCCGTTTCTTCTTCCTTCGAACGCGGTCGCCGCGCGAGGCGCCGCTCCGCGTTCTCAGGGTTTGATGACGAAGGTGCCGCTCTTGAGCACGTCCCCCTTCGGGCCGAGGACGTCGACGCGCCACGCACCCTGCTGGCCGGGGAGAATCTTCTTCGAGCTCCACGTGCGCCACGTCCGGGCCTTCACGGCGAGCTCGACGCTCGCGAGTTTCTTGTCCTTGAAGTACCACACCTGCGTGATCGAGGTCGTGTCCGCGCCGCCCGAGACCTTGACGAAGCAGCACACGTTCTCCACGGTCGACGCGAACGCGGTGTCGGCTCCCGACGGGGCCCGGTTCTGCACCGCCGTGCAGAACACCATCTCATCGACCTTCATCGCGGGCGTCTCCTGCGCGGCCGCCACCGCGGGCACGGCGAGACACACGAGCACGAGCGCGAGAATCCCGTTTTTCATCCGGATCCCTCCTTCTCGAAACCTTTCCACGGGACGATTCTCGACCGCCCCGGCGTTCTTGTAAAGACATTTATGGCATGACAATGATAACATCGGACCCGGAAGATCGTTAACGACACGCCGAAAGGAGAAACCTCCCATGTTGAATAGACTCCTCCTCGCCGCCGCCTTGATCCACATGGCGGTCGCCGCGGGCGTCGCCGTGCCGGCGGCGAACGCCGCGCCGAAGCAGAATGCGGTCCCGGTCTCGGTCACGACCGTGGATTTTCTCAAGGCGGCTAATCTCCAGGTGAACGCCGCCGGGCCGCTCCTCGTGAAGATGGACGAGTTTCGCAACCGTCTCGTCGTGGCGAACACGCTGAGCTCCTCCGTGTCGATCATCGACTGCAGGGACAACTCCGTCGTGAACATTCCCGTCGAGGGACGCGCGCTCCAGCATCTCAAGGGGGAGGCGTTGACCTTCCGCAGGAAGACAGGGGACGTATACCTCATCGGCGTCCGGTGCTTCTCGATCGTCTCGCCCGAGGCCCGAACGTCGAAAACGATCCCGACCGCCGTCCAATTCGAATCGATCGCCGTCGACGAGGAGACCGGGAACGCCTTTCTCGCAGGCCGCGAAAGCAAGGAGCTCGGCTTCTATTCGGCCGGCTCGGGCAAGCTCACGATGCTTCCGTGGCTCGCGACGCGGGAGGATCTCGTGAACCTCAACGCGACCCCGCCCCCGCCGATCCGCAAGGTCGTCCCGGCGAGCGAGCTCAAATGGATCATCGGCGTCGACGGCTACACCTCGACCTTCTACATCTTCGACGCCCGGAACGGGAAGCTCGTCAATTCGCGGCCGCTCAAGCTCACGAGCGGAGGGCGGTGGCACCTCGCGGGGTACGACGAGACGACGCACCGGCTCTACCTCGTCGTCGAAACGAACGACCGGCGGGTGATAGAGGCGGCCAGGATCGACGTGCTCACGGGCGAGGGAGTGGTGGTTCCGCTCCCGCAGCTCACCGAGGGCGTCGGCATCATCTATAACCCCGCGCGCGACGAGATCTACATTCCCTACGACAACCACCCGTGCGTTCACGTCGTCGATTTCAAGGAAGGCGGGAAGGTCACCGAGATCAAGGTCCCGACCTTCGGAAACGACGCGAGCGCCGTCGACTCCGCACACGGCGTCCTCTATGTCACGAGCTGGGCGCAGGGAGAGATCGACGTCGTGAGTCTCGCGGACCGGAAGCTCGAAAAGAGGATCACCGGCCTCGGCATCATCCCGCACATGTTCACGCTGTGCTACAACCCGAACAACAACCTCCTCTACTACCCCAAAGGCGCGACCGCGGTCAATGGCACGTTCGGCGCCGCCGTAACGGCTCTCGATCCGGTAAAGGAGGAGACGAAGAAGATCTATACCGGCTGGGCGCCGATCGATCTCGTCGAGGTGCCGTCGCGCGGCTCCTTCCTCGTGTTCAATTCCGAGGACCGGTTCGCCGAGGTGCACGAGAACGGCGCATTCGAAATGCACGCGCTCCCCTTCGACTATCCGATCGAGGCCGTTCTCGACCCCGCGGGAAACGTCTACCTGTCCTACGGACCGCACCAGTCATACTGGCCGACGGTGTACATCTGGGGCGCGAAGGACGGCATCCTCGGGATCGACGCGAAGGATCTGGGGTTCTACGACCGCCGCATTCCGCGCCAGGCCCACAAGATGGTTTTCGACAAGACGGGCACGCTCTACTTCACGCAGAACCTCTGGGGCAAGGAAGAGCAGATGCTCGGCACGATCGGGGACGAGGTGCGGCTCTTCGACATCGGCACGCGGATCACCGTTCCGGACACGATCGAGCGCGAGACGACGCAGCGGATCCTCCGCTACGATCCCGAAAAGAACTGGCTCTACCTCGCCCGCGTGGCGGAGAGGGACGGCGAGCCGAGCATTCTCCACGTCATCGACCCGGCGACGAAGAAGGACGTCCGGAGGATACCGGTCGGTCTCACGGCGACGGACCTCGAGTTCACGCCCCGCGCGATCTACGTTTCCAACTTCGATTCGAAGAGCGTGTCGGTCATCGACAAGACGAGCCTCTCCGCGGAAACGATCGCGACGGAGGAGGGGCCCCTCAAGCTGTGCCGCCTGAACGACGACGTGTACGTGATCAACCACGGAGTCAACAGCATCCAGGAAGTGAAGGAAAAGGGTAGAGTCTATCGCATTCCGTTCGAGGGACGTCCCGACAACCTCTTCGTCTGGCGGGGCGCTCTCGTCATCACCTCGCACAGCAGGACGGCGCTCCAGATCGTGCGGTTCGATCCCGCAACGGGAGCGTTCACTCTCCTGCACCGCTTCGAGTACCCGTTCGGCGACACCGGGTTCGATACGGGAAACGTCTCGTTCTACCTTCGGGGACAGTTCGGGGACGCCCTCTTCTCGATCACGAACGCGAAGACGGGCGCGGACGGCCGCCTCTGGATCACCGATTATCTGGCGGGGAAGCTGTTTATCCTGAAGGCAGAGTAGCGTCCGGCAGCCGATGCCCTACGCCCAACCCTCCGCGGCGAGCGCGTCGTGCAGCTCATCCGGATGGTGCCGGCAGCGGTACTCGATCCGGCTCGATTCGGCGTGCGCCTTGCTGTAGGGCCAGCCCCCGGCCATCCGGTTGCGCTCGTGCAGCTCGTGCAGGAGCACGTAGGGACGCTCATCCTCCTCGATCGCGTCGTCGATCCAAACCTCGTTCCGGGGAACGAACTCGTACACGTAGTCGTGACCACCGGCCGTGTAATCGATATCGAACACGCTCCGCACGAGGCGCCCGTTCACGATCCAGACGGTGAGGCCGCTCTCGAGGCGCTTCCACAGCCGCTCGTGCACGTCATGCCCGTCCGGGAGCTTCGCTCCGCTGTGCGTGAGCTTCCGCACGTCCCCCGCCCTGCGCCGCTCCTTCCGCTCCGCGGTGTCGCCCGCTTCGAGCGCCTTCTCGTATCGTACGCCCTTTTCCATGAGCCTGTGCTCCACGAGGAGATGCTCGATAAAGAACTCGTGCTCGTCGTGCTCCGCCTCCCGGTCGATCCAGAGCTCGTCCTCGGGGATGTACGGGTAGCGGAAGTGCTGCCCGAAGTTCGTGAACTCCTCGTCGACATGGCCGCGGACGTACGCGCCGTCCACGATCCATATCTTGAATCTTCCACGCTCGTCGAGCTTCTCGATGTACGGCGGCTTGAGAGACGATATCATGGTTCCATCTTCTCACGCCGGGGCGCTGAAGGCAAGAGCCGTTGCTGTCCCGATCTTCGATTGCCCGCGCGCATGACTGTTCCGGGCTTGCTGTTTAGCGCATTTATTTCGCTATTTCTTATCCCTTCGCGACAAGAAATCTCTTGCATATTCGAAACAAAGGGGGTACAAGGTGAATCCTGACAAGGGGGCCTATCAAGAAGAGTTTGGGGAGCAGGCATTTCGAGCCAAGGAGGGACTATGAGGCCATTCGCCGCGATTCTCCTGATCACCGCCATCGTCCTCACGATGGCCGTCGCGCCGGCATCCGCCGGCTACAAGGACCAGTGGGCCAAGTTTCGCACCACGAGGACCACGCCGACCTTGATGAAGGACAAGACCGACAGCAAAGTGATCTGCTATGTCTTCAAGCCGTGGCCGTGGAAGTGCGCGTGCGACGTGGACAGCGACCACGACGGCGTCTTCGACAGCAAGGACAAGTGCCCCAATACGCCGAAGGGCTGCAAGGTCGACGCGAAGGGTTGCCCGATAGATAGCGACGGCGACGGCGTCTGCGACGGCCTCGACCAGTGCCCGAACACGCCGAAAGGCTGCACCGTCGACGCGAAGGGCTGCCCGATTGATACGGACGGCGACGGGGTCTGCGACGGCATCGACCAGTGCCCGAACACTCCCGCCGGCGCAAAGGTCGACGCCAAGGGCTGCCCGATAGATTCCGACAATGACGGCGTCCCCGATGGCATCGACCAGTGCCCGAACACGCCCAAGGGCTGCACGGTCGACTCGAAGGGTTGCCCGATAGATAGCGACGGCGACGGGGTCTGCGACGGCATCGACAAGTGCCCGAACACGCCCGCCGGCACGAAGGTCGACGAAACGGGCTGCCCGGTCGAGGTGAAGAAGTTCATCGACACGGGGCTCATCAGCTCGACGGAGGTTCTCTTCGACCTCGGCAAGGCGACGCTGAAGCCCGAATCGAAGGCCGTGCTCGACAAGATCGGGAAGATCCTCGTTCAGGTGCCCGATACCAAGGTCGAGATCGGCGGTCATACCGACGCGACGGGATCGGACAAGACCAATATGAAGCTCTCGGACGACCGGGCCAACGCGGTGCGCGATTACCTGCTCAAGAGCTTCTCGGCGCTCAAGGCGGATAATCTCAGCGCCAAGGGCTACGGCAAGACGGTGCCCGTCGCCTCGAACGACACCAAGGAAGGCAGGGCCAAGAACCGGAGAGTGGAGTTCAAGATCATGAAGTAGGATCGGCTCCCCTCCGAGCGCGGCGGCCCGGCGCGCCGCGGCAAGAGTCAGGACGAAAAAAGGGCCGCTCAGTCGAGCGGCCCTTTTCATTGCCCTGCCGAGAGGCGGAGGCGTCCGCTTCAGCCGAGGAAGCGATGCTTCAGCTTCATCACGTCGCGGTAATGGATCACACCGAGTATCCGATCGTTCTCGTCGGTGACGGGGATGGCGCGGAAGCCGTAGCGCGCGAACAACGCCGAAGCCTCCTTCAGCGTGCTGTCCGGCTTCAGGCTGATGATCGTTCCCGTCATGATGTCCCCGAGCCTGTCGGCGTCCTGCGCCATGAGCAGTTCCTTGATATCGATGACGCCGAGGAGCCGGTCCCCCGCGTCGACGATGTAGAGATACATGATGACGTCCTTGCCCCGCGCGGCGCTCCGGTACTCGTCCTGCACCTCTCCCACCGTCCGCGAAGGGTCGAACTTCAGGAACTCCTGCGTCGTGAAGTTCAGGATGTTCTCCTCCTGCTTTTTGAGGAGGGATTCGATCTTGCTCGCGTTGGCCGGATCGAGCATTCTGAGGATCCCTTTCGTATCCTCCCATGCGAGAGCGGAGAGAATGTCGGCCGCCTGTCCCGGCGTCATCTCGTCGATCAGCTGGGCCACCTTCTCCTTCCGAAGCGAGGAGACGAGCTCGCGCTGCACGTTGGGATCGATCTCCTCGAGCGTGTCGGAGGCGTGCTCCGTCTCCAGGCCGTCGAATATGGCGACGCGCTGCTCCCGGTCGAGCTCCTCGAGAATGTCGGCGAGGTCGACCGGATGCATATCGGACAGCTTTTCCTTGAGGATATTGAGCTTCACGTTTCCCTTGAAGATGCTGATCTGCGTCGGGAGCGGCTGAATGTACGCCCACGAGACCGTCTGTTCCTTGATCTTGTCGGCGAGATTGTAGATGAAATCGGCGAAGCCCTTGAGGCCGACGCGGCGGAGGAGTCCATACCGGCTCACGTCGACGTCGGTGACGTAGAGCCTTCCGCCGCGCTTGACGAGCCTGATGTCGTACACGATCTCGACCTCTCGCCCGTCGATGTCCACGACCTTCTTGTCGAGCACGTGATCCTTCAGGAGAACCTCGTCGGGCCCGAGCTCGCGCACGTACGCGTCGAGAGCGTCGACGTCGATCGTCACCTGTTTCGGCTCGATCGAGAGGACCTTTTCGTAGGGAACGAGGAGCGTCGGATTGCCGAACGGGCGCGTCACCGCGATGTGCTTCACCTCCGGCAGCTTCGCCTGCACGACGACCACGAGATCCGCGAGCCTGCCGATGCGCTTGTCGCGGAGCACCACCTTGTACCCGATGATGTCCGTCAGGGAATAGATCTGCTCGACGCCGTTCTTGTTGTTCTCGATGGTCGTATTCATCATGGTCCACCCGCCCTATCTGACGAGGGTTATGAACTTGTAAATGAGCAGGCCGACGAGAGCGAGCAGGTAGAGTCTCAGCATAAGAAGTGCCACCCGAACCGCCGGAGTCGTCGCGATATGGGGCGTCATGTACTTCTTGTTGATGGCGGCGATCTGGGAGACCGTGCCGCGCGCGAGGCGCCCCGCCCTCAGCGCGAATACGCCGAATATCCTCTCTCCCATCGCAATTCCCCTTCCGAACTACCGCAAAATGCCTGGAAACAGCGCGCTTATCGCGTACATCGTCGAGAGCGCGATGATGATCACAACGATCGACGTGCTCGCGACGTTCTGCAAAAGGCTATTCTTGTATTTGCCCATCGATTCCTCGTTGTTGAGTATGAGAATAAGGAAAACCAGCGCGGCGGGAAGCAGCGTCACCGCGATCACCTGGACGAAGAGCGTGATGAGGACGAGCGGCGCGCCCGGGATGAGAACGACGGCCCCCGCGCTCAAAAGGGCCAGGAAGTAAAATGCATAGAACCACTGCGCCTCGCGAACCCTCGTGTTGAGGGAGTGCGCCCAGCCGAATACCTCCCCGAACGCCCATGAGCTCGCGAGCGAAATGCATATGGCGCCAAGAAGACCGGCGTCGAAGAGCCCGATCGCCAAGAGCGTGCCGAGGTACTTGTTGATTCTCATGAGCTGGATGGCTGCCTCGGCGGCGTCCCGGATGTCGACCCCGCGGAGAAGCGTTCCCGTCACGACGATGCAGCATGCGGCGACGATCACCGTGAAGGCCGCGCCGAGAATCGTGTCGAGCTTGCCCCAGAGAATGTCCTTCTCCTGCATTCCCTTGTCCACGACGGCGCTCTGCTGAAAAAAGATCATCCACGGCGCGATCGTGGTCCCGATGTTCGCCATAAGGAAGAAGAAGAAGGCGTTCGTGAACCCACCCGCGGGAATGTGCGGTATCACGCCGCTCCAGAGGATGCTCGAGATCGAGGGGCGCACGATGAAGGCGCACGGTATGTAGATGAGGTTCACCGCGCAGAAGAAGAGCGCGATCTTCTCCCACGTCCAGTAGTTCCCTCGCAGGACCATCATTCCCATTATGAGTATCACGAACAGCACCGTGAGCAAGGGGGGCACGTGGAAGATGCTCATGGCGGCCGTCATCCCGATGAACTCCGTGATGAGCGTGAGCCAATCGACGAGGATGAGATCGACGAGCGAGAACCATCCCCAGAACGGCCCGAAGGCGTGGAAGATGGCCTCTGCGTGGCCGCGCTTCGTCACGGCGCCGAGGCGGACCGTCATCTCCTGGATGAAATAGGCGACCGGGCCGAGCAGTATCAGGAACCACAGGAGGCTGTACCCGAACTTCGCCCCCGTCGCCGCGTACGTCGTGATGCCGCCCGCGTCGTTGTCGGCCACCATCACGATGATCCCCGGGCCCGCGATGATGCCGTAGAGCTTGAGCGCCTTCGACATTCTCCGCCAGTTGTAGAACGATCTCGCCCAGAAATTCATCGTTCGTCTCCGGCCCGCCGGTCTCAAGGCGGTGCCCGTCTTCCGCGGCAATCCGGAGCGGCCATGGCGCCGTCCGGCGAGGCACGAACTGATTTTTTGAAAACAACCCCCGGCGGAGCGCCGGGATCAGGGAACTGCACACCGTATACGTTGAGGGGCAAATTACTATACGTGCCGTTTGAATGCAAGGAGCATTTCCGTCACGCGCGCCCTCGCCCCGTCAAATTCTGTTGACCCCTGCGGGGGGAGTTGTTACAAGGAAGGAACCAGTCGAATCAAGACGCACAACATGCCGAAGCCGGGCTCTCCGCGCACTCGCGACCAGGGAGGGGATTTTCCCTTATGGGCAGGACAGGACCATCCGCAAACGATGATAAACCCGGCGTGGGGAACGACGCACGCCGCGACGAGCGACACCGCGACATCACCGCGATACTGTCGGACTTCTACTACGCGGTCGAGGTCGCCCCGGACGGCTCATCCAGGCTCGAATGGATCGAGGGCCCCTTTGAATACATCACGGGGGTCCGCCGGAAAAGCATCCGCGGCATAGAAGATTGGATCGCCCGCCTGCATCCGGATGACGCGCCGGCGTTCTCCCGGGCGTTCCAGGCCGCCCTGTCGGGCGCTCCCGCAACGGTGGACTATCGCCTGGGGGCGGACGCCGACGACGGGCGCTGGCTCCGCGATCGCCTGCACCCGACGAGGGACGGCGAAGGAACACGGGTGACCCGCGTCATCGGGGCCGTTCGGGACATCAGCGAGTACAAGAGAGCGGAGGACGCGCTCCGTACGATCGAAAAGCGTCTCGAGCTCGCGATGGAGGGGGCGGAGATCGGATACTGGGACCATTATTTCAAGACGGGCGTGATCGTCCGGAGCGCGAACTGGACCCGCATGCTCGGTTACTCGGCCGACGAAATCCCGCCGGATATGGCATCATGGAAGAACCTCGTCCACCCCGACGACCTGGGCGCGGTCGAGCGGATCCTCGCCGATCATATTGCGGGCCGGATCCCGTTCTTCAAGGCCGCTCATCGCCTGCGAACGAAGTCGGGCGATTGGAAGTGGGTGCTCAACTGGGGCAAGATATTCGAGCGCGACGAGAAAGGCCGCCCCCTGCGGGCCGCGGGCATTCACCTCGACCTCACCGAGGTCAAGCAGGCCGAAACCGCGCTTCGCGAGAGCGAGGAACGGTACCGGGCCGTCGTGCAGCAGAGCAGAGACGCCATTTTCCTCGCCGATATGGGCACGCGGCGCATCCTCGACTGCAATCAGGCGCTCGCCGGGCTCCTCGGATACGACCTCGAGGAGCTCCGCGCGATGACCCTCTACGACTTCATCGATCACCCCAGGGAGGATATCGATCAGAAGATAGAGATGATCGCGGCGCGCGGGGGCGCCGATATCGGCGAACGGCGCTACCGCCATCATAACGGTTCACGGATCGCGGTCGAGGTCAATGGCACCGTCATCAGCTACAACGGGAAAGAGGTCATGTGCGTCATCTCACGCGACATGACGGCGCGCAAGCGGGCCGAGGCAGAGCAGAGGCAGCTCCAGATTCACCTCCAGGAAACCCAGCGACTCGAGAGCCTCGGCGTTCTCGCGGGGGGCATCGCCCACGATTTCAACAACCTCCTCGTCGGGGTCCTCGGCAACGCGAGCCTCGCCCTGGAGGAGATGACTCCGAATTCTCCCACGAGGGAGCTCATAGAGCAGATCGAACGCTCCGGTCGCCGGGCCGCCGAGCTCAGCAAGCAGCTTCTCGCGTACTCGGGAAAGGGAAGCCTCCTGAAACAGGACGTGAATCTGTCCGAGATCGTCAGCGACAATCTCAACCTGCTCGGGACATCCACTTCGAGGAAGGCCCGTATCACGCTCGATCTCGCGAAGAGCGCCCCGGTGGCGGACGCCGACGCGACGCAGCTTCGACAGGTCATTCTGAACCTCCTCACGAACGCCTCGGAGGCGCTCGAGGACCACGTCGGCGACATCACGGTTTCAACGGGCGTTCTCACCCTCTCGCGATCCTAT
>JBEKAW010000042.1:0-15513 GCA_050015715.1 Candidatus Krumholzibacteriaceae bacterium | reverse complement strand
CAGATGAACGAGGGCTACACGTCGACGCGGCTCGGGCTCAAGGGATCGCCCGCCGCCGCCGAGGAGATCGCGGTCGCCCGCGACATCATGCTCGCGCAGCTCGCCGGGGCGCGGCTCCACATCGCGCACGTCTCGACGGCGGGCGCGGTGGATCTCGTCCGGCGCGCGAAGAAGAAGGGCGCCTCCGTCACCGCCGAGGCGACGCCGCATCACCTCACCCTCGACGACCGCCTCCTCGAGAGCTACGACACGAGTCTCAAGGTGAATCCCCCGCTCCGGGGCGTGAAAGACGTCGAGGCGGTCCGGGCGGGGCTCCTCGACGGCACGATCGACTGCGTGGCGACCGATCACGCGCCGCACAACGAGATCGACAAGGACGTCGAATTCGACGAGGCGCCCTCCGGCATGATCGGCCTCGAGACCGCGTTCGCCCTGCTCCATACGCGCCTCGTCGCGAGCGGGGCGGTCGATCTCCTGGGCCTCGTCAAGCTCATGACCGCGGGTCCCGCCTCCGTTCTCGGTCTCCCGGGAGGCCGCATCAGGACCGAGGAGCCGGCCGATCTCGTTCTCATCGATCCGGCGGAGGAATGGACGTTCGAGAAGCGCCACATCCGCTCGCGGTCGAAGAACACTCCCTTCATCGGCGCGTCCTTCACCGGCAGGGTGCAGGGAGTTTTCCTTGAGGGGAAATGGCAGAGCGCTATAATGGCGGAGGAAGCGGAAGGAATGAAGACGTGAGCACCCGTTCGGCCGCCGCCGTACGCATCGTCGCCATCGCGGCCCTCCTCGCCGCGGCGTCGATGTCGTCGTGCGCCTACTTCAACACTCTCTACAACGCGCGCAAAATGTTCCGCGAAGCCGAGAAGACCGGCGGCAAGCCGGGCAACGAGCGGGAGCAGCGCGACAAGTACAAGGAAGTCGTGAAGAAGTGCTCGCAGATGATCGCCGATCATCCGAAGAGCCGCTGGGTGGACGACGCCGTGTTTCTCATGGGCGAGGCGCTCTTCAGGCAGGAAGACTATGACAAGGCGATACGGCAATTCGAGGAGATACTCACCGACTTTCCCGCGAGCGGCTACGTGCCGGAGGCGGTATACTGGCTCGGGCTCTGCTACTACATGAAAAAGGACGACGCGCAGGCGCTCACGTACGTCGATCGCTTCCTCAAGGAATACCCGAAGCATGAGCTGCGCTTCGACGTCCTCTTCCTCGGCGGCGACGTCAAGCGCGAGCTGGAAGACGACGATGGCGCGCTCGCGTATTACGGGCGTGTCGCGGAAGAGGCGAAGAAACGGGAAATCGTCGACCAGGCGCGGCTCAAGAGCGCCGAGCTCTTCCGGGCGCGCGGGGATTGGGCGAAGGCGGCCGCGAACTACGAGAAGGCGCTCCACAAGGGGGTCACGTGGGAGGAGCGCCGCGAGATCTCCCTTTCGCTCGGAGAATGCTACACGAAGACCGGGAAATGCCGGGAAGCGCTCGCCCTGTTCGACGGGCTGATCTCGACGGCGACCGCGACGCAGGACGTTCCGCCGCTCCTCCTCGGCCGCGCGGCGAGCTACGCATGCATGGATTCCCTCGCGAAGGCGCTCGCGGTCTACAACGACGTGACGACGAAGTACCCGAAATCGACGTACTCGGCGGAGGCCTACTACCGCATGGGGATCATCTATCACGAGCGCCTCGATTCGCTGAAGCTCGCCCAGGAGGCCTTCGGAAAAGTGGCGGGGGAGTACTCGAACTCCGATTTTGCCGCCGCGTCGATCGAGAAGAGCACGAGCATGAAGCGGCTCCTCGAGCTTCAGAAGTCGGCGGGAAAAGGGGAGACGCCGGACCAGGCGGCGGAAAAACGGTTCCTGGCCGCGGAGATCCAGCTCACGCGTCTCGGCGATGCCCAGACGGCGCTGGCGGGATATCAAGCGGTGCTCGACAGTTTCCCGCATGCGGCGGTCGCGCCGAAGGCCGCGTACGCGATCGCGTGGATCCACGAATACAAGCTCGTCGACAAGGGCAAGGCGATCGAGTCGTACCGCGCGCTCGTCTATCGCTTCCCTCGCTCCTTCCAGGCGAAGGGGGCGCTCTTTCAGCTCGGATTCCTCGGCGCCGACTCGCTCAAGGTCGACCTGCAGGCCTACGTGGATTCCGCGCGCGCCGATACGACCGCGATCGAGAAGCCGGCGCCGGTTGCGCCGGCGCCTGTCGATACCTCCCGGGTCACGCCCGCCCCGGGCCGGCCGGCGCTTCCCGATACTTCGCGGGGCGGACCGGCGCGGGCCCCATGGGTGCTTCCCGGCGCTTCCCGAATCAGGCCGCCCGTCCCGCCGGCACGCGCCGACACGTCACGCGGCGTGGTGCATCCGCAGATCCTCCCCGCGCGCTCCGACACCGTGAGGAAGGGGGGCACGCCGTGACCGTGAACGGCCGCGGCCGGTTCTCGGCGGTCGTGAGGACAAACACGCCTCTCTCGCCGTCGTGCCGTCTCCTCGTCCTCGAGCGGCCCGGCGGCTTTCCCGAAGCGTTTCCGGGGCAGTTCGTTTCGATACTGGCCTCCGACGGTCCCGTGCCGCTTCTGCGCCGGCCGTACAGCATCATGGATCTCACGCCGCGCGCCCTGTCCCTCCTCGTCAAGGTGGTCGGGCGCGGTTCGGCGGCGATCGCCTCGCGCGCGCGGGGGGAGAAGGTCGATCTTCTCGGCCCGCTCGGCGGGGCCGGATTTCCCGAGCCTGCGGGGGGCACAGCGGTCTTCGTCGCGGGGGGCACCGGGCTCGCCCCGCTTCTCTTCGCGGCGCGGGCATGGCGCCGCAGGCGTCTCGGCCTCACGACGCATCTCCTGTACGGCGCCGGCACCGCGAAGGAGCTCCTCCGCGACCTCGTCACGAAGGATTTTTCCGTCTGCAGGTTCGCCACGCTCGACGGCTCGGCGGGGTATCACGGCGACGTCGTGGGGCTGTGTCGGGATCTCCTCGGGAGAGGCCGTATCGGCGCCGGCACGCTCTACTCGTGCGGACCGCGCGGGATGGTCCGCGCCCTCGTCGCGGGGGCGGCGGGCTTCAGCGAGCATTACACCTCCCTCGAATCGATCATGGCATGCGGCGTCGGCGCGTGCCGCGGATGCACCGTGCCTCTCGGGGCGCCCGGAAAGACGGCGCTGAAAACGGTGTGCAGCGACGGAACGGTTTTCAGGGCGGCCGACGTATGCTGGCGGGAGTGGGAGGGGGCTGAGCCGTGAAGAGGAAGAGCGTGAAATTCGCGATCGGTCCCGCGACGTTCGAGAACCCGGTGTTCCTCGCCTCCGGCCCGGCCGGCTACGGAACGGAATACGCGGGGCTCATCGAGCTCGACCGGATCGGCGCCGTCGTCACGAAAACGATCACGTACGAGCCGCGGGAGGGGAATCGCGGGCGGAGACTCTGGGAAACGAGCGCCGGGCTCCTCAACAGCATCGGTCTCGAGAACGTCGGGGCCCGCGCCTTCTTCGCCGACAAGCTTCCCGCTCTCCTCGACGCGGGGGCGACCCCCGTCGTGAGCCTGGGCGCCGAGGACTGGGACGACTACATGAGGCTCCTCGACGTCGCGGCGGGCTCGAAGGCCGAGGCGTTCGAGTTGAATCTCTCGTGCCCGAACGTCGAGCGGGGCGGAATGGTCGTCGGGACGAACCCCGAGCTCCTGGCGGCGTACGTGCGGCGCGCTCGAGAGACGCTCGCGGGCAGGGTCGTTCTCGCGAAGCTCACGCCGAACGTGAGCGACATCGAGGTTCTCGCGGCGGCGGCGGAGCAGGAAGGCGCCGACGGGATAACCGCGATCAACACGGTCGTCGGGGCCGATCTCTGCCCGGGCCTCGAGGAGCCGGTCTTCCGCCGCGTCAAGGCGGGCCTCTCGGGACCCGCGATACTGCCGGTTGCGCTCGACGCGGTCTGGAGGATCTCCCGCGCCGTCCGCATTCCCGTGCTCGGCGCCGGCGGAATCCACACGGTCGAGGATGCGTTGAAGTTCTTCGCCTCGGGGGCGTCGGCGGTGCAGATCGGAACGGCGATCTTCTACGATCCCGATCTCCCCGGGCGGATCGTCGAGGCGCTCGCGCGGCGCGGCATTCCCCGCGCGGTCGGCGCGGGCGATCCATTGAAGGAGTGAGCGGTGAATACGACCTCGTCGCGTCCGAGAGTCATCGTCGCGCTCGACGTCGAGGAGCGCGATCGCGCGCTCGAGATCGTCACGCTGACGAGCCCCGCGATCGGCATCTACAAGATCGGGAGCCGTCTCTTCACGTCGGAAGGCCCCGCCATCGTGAAGGAGATCGTTTCCCGCGGGGCCTCGGTGTTCCTCGACCTCAAGTTTCACGACATTCCGGCGACCGTCGAGGGATCGGTCCGTGCCGCGACGGCGCTGGGCGCCGCGATGATGACGGTCCACGCCTCGGGAGGTCTCGAGATGATGCGGGCCGCGGCGCGAGCCGCCTCGGATGAATCGAAGCGCCTCTCGATCGAGCGCCCGATCCTCGTCGGAGTGACCGTGCTGACGAGCCTCTCGAAGGAAGACCTCTCCCGGACGTTCGGGACGAGCGGTGCCGTGAGGGACCTCGTCCTGCGCCTCGCCTCGCAGGCCCGCGAGGCGGGGCTCGACGGCGTCGTCGCTTCCGTGGAGGAGACGCGGTTCATCAAGGACGAGATGGGAAGCGGTTTCAAGGTCGTCACGCCGGGCATTCGCCCCGCGGGGGCGGCGGCCGGCGACCAGAAGCGGATCGCCACGCCGCGGGCCGCGCGCGAGGCCGGGAGCGACTACCTCGTCGTCGGCCGGCCCGTCATCGAGGCGCCGTCGCCGCGTGAGGCGGCGGAGCAGATCGTCCGCGAGCTCGAGGAGCGCTGAGCCGTGACGATGCTGGCGGTCATCATTTTCCTCGCCGTATACGCCGGGCTCGTCGCGACCCGCCGCCGCCGCGCGCTCGTCGCGTGGGCGGGCATCGCGATCGCGCTTCTCGCCGGCGCGCTCAAGATCCGGGAAATCGTGCCGAGCATCAACTGGAATGTTCTCGGCATCTTCGCGGGGACGCTCGTCCTCGCCGAGCTCTTCATCATCTCGAAGGTGCCGGAGACGATCGCCGACATTCTCATCAACCGCAGCGCCAACCTCGGTGTCGCGTTCATCGCGATCATCGCGTTCACGTCGTTTCTCTCGATGTTCGTCGAGAACGTCGCCGCCGCCCTCATTATGGCGCCAATCGCGATCCAGCTCGCGCGTAAGGCGGGCGTCTCTCCCGTGAGCGTGATCATCGGCATCGCGATCACGTCGAATCTCCAGGGCACGGCGACCCTCATCGGCGACCCGCCGAGCATGATTCTCGGCGCCGCGATGAAGATGAACTTCATGGACTTCATCTTCTACCACGCGCGGGGCGGGACGGGGGGCATCAAGCCCGGGATCTTCTGGTTCGTGCAGATCGGCGCCGTCGTGAGCATCGGCGTCCTGTGCCTCTTCTTCAAGGGGATGCGCCGCAAGCTCGAAGCGATTCCCGTGACGAGGGTATACAGTCTCGTCCCCGGCATTATCCTCGTCATCATGATCGTGCTCCTTTCCTGCGCCACGTTCGTCGATCCGGGATTCCGGTGGTTCGGCGGAGCCGTGTGTCTGGCGGCGGCGCTCGCCGGCCTTGTCTGGTACGGCGCTCACGACCGCTCGCGCGTCGGAACGGTCCTGCGCGGATTCGACTGGGGGACGGCGGCGTTTCTCGCCGGCGTCTTCGTTCTCGTCGGGATGCTCGACAACCGCGGGGTCATCGGGGCCGTCGTGTCGCGGCTCGCCGTGCTCAAAGGCGCGCCCCCGTTCGTCCTCTACTCCGCCGTCGTCTGGGTGTCGGTGCTCCTATCGGGTTTCATCGACAACGTGCCGTACGTGACGGCGATGCTCCCCGTCGTGATGCGGTTCGCCGTCGAGGCGCATCTTCCGGTCGAGGTCTTCGCGTTCGGACTCCTCATCGGCGCCTGCCTCGGCGGAAACGTCACCCCGATCGGCGCCTCCGCCAACGTCGTCGCGGTGGGTCTTCTCCACCGGGAGGGGCACCCCGTTTCCTTCGGAAGATTCATGAAGATGGGGCTCCCGTTCACCGTCGCGGCGACGGGCGCCGCGTATCTCGCGCTGTGGTTCGCGTACCGCTGACCGTGCCCCGCGTGCCCTCGCGCCCGGCGCGGGCGCTCGCGGGGAATCCCCGCGCCGTCTCCCACGGCCCCGATTCACGTTGACGAGCTATTCGTAATTTCATTAAGATGTGAAGGTTAAGCCCGGCGCCGGAAGGACGCGCGGCGCGCCTCGCCGCGGGGGAGAACGTGCATGGGCTGATCCGCAAAAAGCATTTTGAAAAGGGGAAGGCGATGAGAGTCCTCATAACGGGAATCACGGGATTCGCGGGAAGCCATCTCGCCGATCTCTGTCTCGAGAAAAAGGGCGTCGAGCTCTTCGGGATCATCCGCTGGAGGAGCAGGACCGAGAACATCGAGCATATCTGGAACAGGGTGAAGCTCCTCGAGTGCGATCTGCGGGATGCGACGTCGACGCGCGACGCGATCGAGGAGATACGCCCCGAGTATATCTTTCACCTCGCGGCGCAGAGCTTCGTTCCCACGTCGTGGAACGCGCCGACCGAGTCGCTCGTCACGAACATCATCGGCCAGCTCAACGTCTTCGAGGCGGTGCGCAAGATAAAGCTCGATTGCCGCATACAGATCGCCTGCTCGAGCGAGGAGTACGGGATGGTGTACGCGGGGGAGATTCCCATCCGCGAGACGAACCCCCTGCGCCCGTTGAGCCCGTACGCGGTGAGCAAGGTCGGACAGGACATGCTCGGATACCAGTATTACATGAGCTACAAGATGGACGTCGTGCGGACGCGCGGCTTCAATCACACGGGACCCCGGCGCCCGGCCATCTTCGTGTGCTCCGATTTTGCCAAGCAGATCGTCGATATCGAACGGAAGCTGCGCGAGCCGGTCATCCGGGTCGGCAACCTCGAGGCGCGCCGGGATTTCACCGACGTGCGTGACATCGCGCGGGGGTACTGGCTCGCCCTCGAGAAGGGAAAGCCCGGCGAGGTGTACAACCTCTGCTCGGGAACGAGCTATCGTATTCGCGAGGTCCTCGACATGCTGATCGCGCTCTCCGGCGTGCGGGTCGACGTGAAGCAGGAGGCTTCGAGGCTGCGGCCGAGCGACGTTCCGCACCTCGAGGGAGACAACGGAAAGTTCCGCGCGGACACGGGATGGAAGCCCGAAATCCCGTTCGAGCGGACGCTCGGGGATCTCCTCGATTTCTGGCGCGCGAACCCCGGCCGGAAATAGCCCGCGGAGGCGGCGCTCTCGATGCGATCACTGGTGACCGGAGCGTGCGGATTCGTCGGCGCGTACCTCGTCAGCGAGCTCGCCGGGGCGGGGCACGAGGTTGTCGCGACGGATCTTCCCGAGCTTCCCGCCTCGAGCCTCTCCCGCGGCGCGACGGGCGCCGTCGAGGGGGGCGTGTATCCCGCCTTTCCTCCGGGGGCCGCGTATCGCGGCTGCGATATTCTCGACGCCGCCGCCGTGGAGGCGCTCATCGCGAGCGTTCGCCCCGACTGCATATACCATCTCGCGGCGCAGAGCTCGGCGGCACGATCCTTCGAGGAGCCGCGGCGCACGCTCGAGACGAACGTGTTCGGCACGCTCAACGTTCTCGAGGCCGTACGCGCCCTCGCGCCCGCCTGTCCCGGCGCGAAAACGAGGTCTGGGAAGGTGCGCGTGCTGTCGGTCGGCTCGTGCGAGGAGTACGGCCGGCGGCCGCGCGGGGAGATGCCGCTCCGCGAGGAGAGCCCCCTCGAGCCGGCGAGCCCGTACGCGGTGAGCAAGGCGGCGCAAACGATGCTCGCGCTCCAGTACGAGCGCTCCTACGCGCTCGACGTCGTCGCGACGAGGAGCTTCGGTCACACGGGCCCCGCCCAGAGCGACCGCTTCGCGCTTCCCTCCTTCGCGCGGCAGTGCGCGGAGATAAAGGCGCTCGGGCGCGCGCCGGTGGTCAAGGTCGGGAACCTCGGCGTCGTCCGTGATTTTCTCGACGTGCGCGACGTCGTCCGCGCCTACCGGATGATCGTGGAGGACGTGGACGATCCGGGCGTGTACAATGTATGCTCGGGACGGGGGCTTCCCCTCGGGGAGGCGCTCGGTTTCTTCGTGCGCGCTTCCGGAGCCGACGTGAAGGTCGAGGAGGACCCGACGCTCATGCGCTCCGTCGACATTCCCGTCCTCATCGGAGACAACGCGAAGCTCCGCCGCGCGTGCGGATGGGAGCCGGAGCGCTCGACCGAAGCGATGCTCGGAGAGCTGTTCGAATACTGGGAACTGATCGCAAGGGAGAAGTGAATGTTCAAGATCTGCATGGTCGGGACGGGCTACGTGGGGCTCGTGAGCGGCGCGTGTCTCGCCGATTTCGGGAACCGCGTCATCTGCGTCGACATCGACGCGGCGCGCCTCGCCTCGATCACGAATGGAGTCATGCCGATCTACGAACCGGGGCTCAAGGAGCTCGTCGCGCGAAATCATTCGGCCGGCAGGCTCCTTTTCACGTCCGACCTCAAGGGCGCGGTTCAGGATTCGCTCGCCGTCTTCTCGGCGGTCGGAACTCCCGAGCGCGAGGACGGCTCGTGCGATCTGTCGGCGGTGTACCAGGTGGCGAAGGATGTCGCGCTCCATAGCGAGGAGTACAAGGTGTTCGTCCAGAAGAGCACGGTGCCCGTCGGAACCTCCGAGGCGGTCGGGGAGATCATCCGCGCGAACCTCGGGAAGCGGGTCGAATTCGACCGCGTCTCGAATCCCGAGTTTCTCCGCGAGGGCTCGGCGATCGAGGATTTCATGCGCCCCAACCGCGTCGTCATCGGTGTCGAGACGGAGCGCGCCCGCGACATCATGCGCGAGATCTACCGTCCCCTCTACCTTCTCGAGACGCCGCTCGTTTTCACGTCGATCCGGACCGCCGAGCTCATCAAGTACGCGAGCAACGCCTTTCTCGCGACGAAGATCTCCTTCATCAACGAAATTGCCGAGCTGTGCGAGAAGGTCGGGGCGGACGTCGACGAGGTCGCGAAGGCGATGGGACTCGATCGGCGGATCGGCCCCAAGTTCCTCCACGCGGGGGTCGGCTACGGGGGCTCCTGCCTTCCGAAGGACGTCGCCGCGATCATCCATACGGCGGAGGACGCGGGCGTTTCGCTGCGCGTCATCAAGGCCGCGGCGGACGTGAATCACAGCTTGATGGACCGGCTCATGGAAAAGATCCGCATCGAGATTCCCGCGCTCGCGAAGGCGACGGTCGCCGTCCTCGGCGTCTCGTTCAAGCCGAACACCGACGACGTGCGCGAGTCCCCCGCGATGCGGCTCATCGGCCGGCTGATCGCCGCGGGGGTGCGCGTTCGCGCGTACGATCCGGTGGCGCTCGACAACGCCCGCCGCATCTACGGCGGAAAGATCACGTACTGCGAGGATTCGTACGGCGCCGCCTCGGGCGCCGACGCGCTCGTCATCATGACCGAATGGAACGAGTTCCGCGTGCTCGATCTCGATCGAATAAAGTCGGTGCTCTCGAGAGCCGTCGTGTTCGACTGCCGCAACGTGTACCAGCCGGAGACGATGGAGAAGATGGGCTTCAGATATCATTCCTTTGGAAGGTCGAAACGGTAGAGGGCCGCGCCCGGCGCGGACGGGGAGGAGTCGTCTGGTGCGAAAGGTGTTGATCACGGGGGGGGCGGGATTCATCGGGTCGAATTTCGTCAGGTTACTTCTCCGCTCGCGGAGCGCCGTCGAGGTCACGGTCCTCGACAAGCTCACGTACGCCGGAAATCTCGACAACCTCCGCGAGTTCATGCGGCGGAAGGATTTCCGGTTCGTGCGCGGGGACATCTGCAACGCGCGACTCCTCGACGAGCTGCTCCCCGGGACCGACATCCTGTACAATTTCGCGGCCGAAACGCACGTCGACCGTTCGATCCTCGAAGCGGGGAGCTTCGTGAAGACCGACGTCCTCGGCACGTACACGCTGCTCCGGTGCGCGCTCAAGGCTCGCGTAAGGCGTTTCGTCCAGATCTCGACCGACGAGGTGTACGGCAGCATCGAGCGGGGGAGCTTCCGCGAGGGTGACCCGATCGAGCCGAACAGCCCGTACTCGGCGAGCAAATCGGGCGCCGATCTCCTCGTCCGCTCGTTCTGCACGACGTACGGTTTTCCCGCCGTGATCACGCGGAGCTCGAACAACTACGGCCCGTTCCAGCATCCGGAAAAATTCATTCCGCTCTTCATCACGAACGCGATCGAGAAAAGACCGCTCCCGCTCTACGGTGACGGCGGGAACGTCCGCGATTGGATCTACGTGGAGGACAACTGCCGGGCGATCGATCTCGCCGGCCGAAGGGGCGTGCCGGGCGAGATATACAACATCGGGGCGGGGGAGGAGCGGCGGAACGTCGACATCGCGCGGAAGATCATCGAGCTCACGGGGGCGGACGAGGCGCTTCTCACCTTCATCTCGGACCGCCCGGGGCACGACCGGCGGTACTCCCTCGACGCGCGAAAGATCCGCGCGCTCGGGTGGCGGCCGCGCGTCGGTTTCGACGAGGGTCTCGCCGCCACCGTTCGCTGGTACGCGCGGAACGAGCTCTGGTGGAAGCCGGTCAAGGAAGGCAGCTTCAAACGCTATTACGCGAAGCTCTATCGCGGGCGCATCGCGGAAGCGTCTCATAGGAAGGAGCAGCGGTGAAGGCAGTCGTCGTCGTCGGCGCCCGCCCCAATTTCATGAAGGCGGCGCCCCTCATTCGCGAATTCGCGCGGCGTCCCCGCGTCCGGTCCCTTCTCATCCACACGGGGCAGCACTACGATGAGAACATGTCCCGCGTCTTCTTCGAGGACCTCGAGCTCCCGGCGCCCGACGTCCATCTCGGGGTCGGCTCCGGCTCCCACGCCGAGCAGACGGGGAAGATCATGGCCGCCTTCGAGGGCGTCGTCGCGCGCGAGCGCCCCGATCTCATCATCGTCGTCGGGGACGTGAACTCGACCCTGGCCTGCTCGATCGTCGGGGCAAAAGCGCTCGTGCCGGTGGCGCACGTCGAGGCGGGCCTCAGGAGCTTCGACCTCGCGATGCCCGAGGAGATCAACCGGATGGTGACAGACATCCTTTCGAGCTTCTGCTTCACGACCTCGCCGGAGGCCGAGCCGAACCTGCTTCGCGAGGGGGTAAGGCCGGAACGGATCTTCTTCGTCGGAAACATCATGATCGACTCGCTCCTTTTCTACCTCGAGCGCTCCGAACGGTCGCGCGTCGTCGAGAATCTCGGGCTCGCGCCGGCCTCCTACGTTCTCGTCACGCTGCACCGCCCCTCGAACGTCGACCGCCCGGACATCTTCGGAGGGATCATGGGGGCGCTCGCCGGCATCGCGCGCTCCGTCCCCGTCGTGTTCCCCGTCCACCCCCGCACGAGAAAGATGATCGAATCGGCCGGCGGGAGCCTCGATATTCCCGGGAACCTCAAGCTCATCGAGCCGCTCGGGTACCTGGACTTCGTCAAGGCGATGCGCCACGCGCGGATCGTCATCACCGACTCCGGGGGCATCCAGGAGGAGACAACCGTGCTCGGCATCCCGTGCATCACGGTGCGCGAGAACACCGAGCGGCCGATCACGATCGAGATGGGCACGAACGTGCTCGTCGGGACCGACCCGGCGAAAATCCGGAGCGAGGCCGCGAAGATCCTCGGCGGCGCCGTGCGGGCGCACCGCGTGCCGCCGCTGTGGGACGGCCACACCGCGCGGCGCATCGCGGACGTCATCGAAGCGCATTTCCCGTCGTGAGCCCCGGAACGGGGCCGCAGCGGGTCTCCCGCCGCGGGTCGAGGGCGCAAACTCCTGCTTGACACGCTCCGCCGAATGGTCAATTCTTACAGTGGTTGGGGTTTAAGGAGTACTCTGTTGGCGAAGATCGGGCTCATTCTCGCTGTCGTTCTTTCCTTTGCATTCAGCTCCCTCTTTACGCCGCTCGTGCGGGGTATCGCGGTGCGCCTGAGGATCTGCGAGAAACCGAACGGCCGCACGAGCAGGGACATCGCGCACATCGGCGGGGTCGGGATCATCGGCGCGATCCTCTTCACGCTCGATCATCGACGACCTCCGGAGCCTCCATTACATCTACAAGCTCATTCTCCAGGTCGCCGTCTCCATCTTCGTCGCCTCGGTCGGGCTCGGGCTCCTCATGCACTTCGGCGCGGCGCGCGTCTCGGTGTATCTGCTGGCGCCGCTTTTCCTGGCGATCGGCGTCTGGATGCTCGTCGTGACAACGTCGTTCAATCTGATCGACGGGCTCGACGGCCTCGCCTCCGGGCTCGCGCTCATCGCGGCGGCCTCGTTCGCGGTGGCGGGATACCTCTTCGCGCAGCCGCTCGTTCTCGGGATCTCGCTCGTCGTGTGCGGCGCCGTGGCCGCCTTCCTGCGGTACAATCTTCCGCCGGCGACGATCTTCATGGGAGACTCGGGGAGCCTCTTTCTCGGACTGCTCTTCGGTCTCGTCTCGCTGCTCCTCCTCGTGCCCGGCACGGATCTCCTGTACCGGGTCGCGGGAGATATCGTGATCCTCGCCGTGCCGCTCCTCGATACGGCGCTCGCCTTCACGCGGCGTCTCGTGACCCGGCGTCCCGTCTTCGAGGCCGATCACCGGCACCTGCACCACATGCTTCTCTACCGGTTCCGCTCGACGATGAAGGTCGACCTCGCCCTCTGGGGGCTTTCGGCCGTATTCGGCGCGCTCGGCGTTCTCACGATGCGGGGCAGCGCGATGGCGCTCTGCTCGGCGCTCGCGATCGAGATCGTCGTCTTCGTCATCGCGCTGCGCAGGATGGTGCGTTTCGAGCTTCCCGAATCGGTCGAGGAAGAGATCCTCGGCGGCTGCGGCATCACCGCCTCGCAGAGCGTGTCCCGTCAGCGTTGAAGTGAACACCTTTCCAATTGCGTTTTTCCAAGCGCTGTGATAGTTTTGTCGTCGTGTTCTTCACGATTCACGTCGCGCACGAGGAGTCGTCATGGGCCGCGCGAAGCATACAATCCTAGGCTGCAGGGGAGACGTGCTGTCGATCCTCAACCGCGATCGCGTGCGCGCGGCGCTCAGGGAAGCGCACCCGCACGCGGAGTTCGTCGATTCCCGCCAGCTCGAGCCCCGGAAGCTCGACGCGCGGAAGGCCGCATCGGCGCTGCTCCAGCGCCTCGCGAAGGGAGAGATCGACGTCGCCGTGATCGACGCGCGATGGCTCCCGCTCCAGCTCGCGAGCGGCCTCGAGATCGCGGCGGTGCTCGAGCGCACGAATCCTTTCGACGCGCTCATTTCGTGTGAAAGCCTCATCCTCGACGAACAGCCCGAGAACACGTGCATCGCGGCCGGCGAGGCCGTGAAGCGCGGGCAGCTCCTCTACTACCGCAACGATCTCAAGCTCGTCGAAGGGGAGTATGATTTCAACGCGCTCTTCGCCTCGATGAAGCGGGACGCGATCAACGCGTTCGTGTATCCGGCCGCGGACGTCGAGACGCTCAATCAGCAGGAGCACGTCGTCGAGGTGTTCACGACGTCGATATGCACGCCGCCGGCGGGGCAGGGCGCCCTCGCGCTCGTCGCCGCGCGCGACAGGCGTGATCTACTTTCGATGCTCAGGGACGTCAACGATCTTTCGACCGCGGTCGAGGTGGAGCTCGAGCGAATGTTTCTCGAGCGCGTGACGAAGGACGGGAGAGGCCCGGTCGGAGTCCTCGGCAACGTCGAGGAGAGCGGTTTCGAGATCGAGGCCGCGATCGCCTCGCCGGACGGATCGGAGAAGATCTCGGGGGTCGTGAGCGGCGCCCTCTCCGATCGATCGCGAGCCATCGGCAAGCTCGCGAGCGAGCTCCTTTCGGCGGGCGGGGAGGAAATCATCACGTCCTTCAGAAAAACGCGGGGGAACGTCTGAGGCGATGCTCGACCGGAAACTGATACGGAAGGATCCCGACCGCGTGCGGGAGGGGCTGCGGAAGAAGGGGGCGGCGTTCGATCTCGACTCTTTTCTCGCGCTGGACGAGCGCCAGCGATCCCTCATCCAGGAAACCGAGGCGCTCAAGCACGAACGCAACGACGTTTCGCAGGAGATATCCCGTCTCAAGAAGGAAAAGGCCGACGCGTCCGCGATCCTCGAGCGGATGAAGAAGACGTCGGAACGGATCAAGGAAATCGACGCCGAGCTCAAGGAGATCGCCGTGCGGCTCGACGAGCTCGCGCTCTTCATCCCGAATATCCCCCACGACACCGTGCCGTACGGCACATGCCCCGGGGACAACGTCGTCCGGAGGCGGTGGGGCGACGTGCCGGAACCCTCGGGCGAGGTGGTTCCCCACTGGGATATCGGGGAAAGGCTCGGGATCATCGATCTCGCCGCGGGCAGCAACTTGAGCGGAAGGGGATTCGTCGTGCTCAGGGGAGACGGGGCGCTCATGTCGCGGGCGCTCGTCAATCTCATGCTCGACATCCACCGGAAGCAGGGCTACGAGGAGACGGCGGTCCCGTACATGGTGAGCCGGCAGTGCATGGTCGGCACGGGGCAGCTCCCGAAGCTCGCCGAAGACATGTACCTGTGCGAGAAGGACGACCTTTTTCTCGTCCCGACCGCCGAGGTTCCGCTCACGAACCTGTACCGCGACTCCGTGATCGACGGGGACCGCATTCCCCTCAAGGTCACCGCGTACAGCCCGTGCTTCCGGCGCGAGGCGGGAAGCTACGGCCAGGACACGAAGGGGCTCGTGCGGGTGCACCAGTTCGACAAGGTCGAGATGGTGAAGCTCGTGCTCCCCGAGAAATCCTACGAGGAGCTCGAGTCGCTCACCGGGGACGCGACGGCGGTGCTCGAAGCGCTCGAGATCCCGTACCGCGTCATCGAGCTCTGCACGATGGATCTGAGCTTCGGCGCGGCGAAATGCTACGATCTCGAAACGTACGCGCCCGGGATGGCGAGATGGCTCGAGGTGTCCTCCTGCAGCAACTTCGAGGATTTCCAGGCGCGACGGGCGAACATCCGATTCAAACGGCGGCCGAACGACAAGCCCGAGTTCGTGCACACGCTGAACGGCTCCGGGCTCGCGCTTCCGCGGGTCATCGCGACGATCCTCGAGCTCAACCAGACGCCGACCGGCAAGGTCCGTATCCCCCGTGTCCTCGTTTCGTACATGGGGGGCAGGGAATACCTCGAGGCCTGAATCGATCATGAGGGCGCCACGAAATCTTCCGTTTCTTCTCACCGTCTACCTCATTGTCGGTAGCATTGCAATTGTCACCTGCGCAATCGTTTACAACAATAGTCTCATAAGAAAGATGAAAACCGAATCCGTGAGCACGACGCGGCTCTTCTCGAAATTCGTCGGCATCGAGCTCAAGGGGATCACCGACGCGAACCGCCGCACGCTTGTCGGAGAGATCCGGCAGGAGATGCCGATTCCTTACATCATCACCGAC
>JBEKAW010000041.1:0-12266 GCA_050015715.1 Candidatus Krumholzibacteriaceae bacterium | reverse complement strand
GAGAAGTACTATTACTATCTCGTCCAGGGGCAGCGGATATTCTTCTTCCGGCCCTCGTACGATCTCTACATGTTCGACGTGGAGAAGCTGAAGAACACGAAGGTCGCCTCGGGGATCATCACGTACGGGATCGCCGCGAACCACGAGAAGCTCGTGACGTGGGACGGCTCCAACTTCAATATCGTGAAGGTCGGCTCGAAGGCGGCCGCGGCCAAGAAGGCCGATTCCGACACCGAGGACCAGCCCGAAAAGTACGACCTCGCGAGGCACACGACGATGAAGCTCGACCGCGCCGCCGAATGGAAACAGATCTTCGACGAGGCGTGGCGCGTCGAGAAGTACCTCTTCTACGATCCGAAGCTCCACGGCGTCAACTGGGACGAGATCAGGGACTACTACGGAAGCCTCGTTCCGTACGTGCAGACGCGCGCCGAGCTCAACATTCTCCTCACCGAGATGGTAGGCGAGCTCAACGCCTCGCACCAGGGAGTGACGGGCGGCGACGGGCCCGATGTGCCGCACGCCGCTGAAGGCTTCCTCGGCGCGAAGCTCGCTCTCGACGAGAAAACGGGATACCCGCGCATCGAGAAGATCTACCACGCCGACAGGGCCTCGATCAGCGACAAGTCGCCTCTCGAGAACGACTACGTCAAGGTGAAGGAAGGGGACTATCTCCTCGCGATCGACGCTCACGTGCTCCAGCCGGGGGAGGACTTCAACAAGTACCTCATCGACAAAACGGCGAACAAGGTGACGATCAAGACGAACTCGAAACCCGAGCTCAAGGACGCCGTCGAAACGACGTTCATGCCGATCTACTCGGACGCCAAGCTCATGTACGAGGACTGGGTCATGAAGAACGAGAAGTACGTCGACGAGAAGAGCGGCGGAAGGATCGGCTACATGCACCTGGCCGACATGTCGATGCCGGGGCTGGTCGAGTTTCAGGAGAAGTTCGCGAAGCTGCGCTACAAGGACGCGATCATCATCGACGTCCGGTACAACGGCGGCGGAAACATCGACGAGCGGATCATCGACATGCTCGAGCGGCGGCCGTACCAGGTGACGAGATCGCGGAACGAGTCTCCCGAAGCGCGGCCGCGCGAGGGGTTCTACGGCGACCTCGTCGTCATGATAAACGAGTACTCGTTCTCGGACGCCGAGGTGTTCCCCGCGGCCTTCAAGACGCGCGGGCTCGGAACGCTCATCGGCACGCCGACGCTCGGGTACGTGCTCGCGGTGACGCCGCACGTCCTCATCGACGGCGGCCAGGTCCGCAAGGCCTTCGTCGGCATCTGGGACATCAAGACGGGCCAGCAGCTCGAGAGCCACGGCGTCCAGCCGGACATACTCGTGCCGAGCCCGCCCGAGATGGAGAAGGTCGGCAGAGACGTGCAGCTCGAGAAGGCGGTCGAGTTCCTCATGCAGAAGAACCCGAAGAGCCTGAACAAGGTCGGCGACATGCCGGTCGATAAGCGGTAGCACGAGCGAGGCTGCGACAAAAGAAGGGAGCCGGGGCAGAATGCTCCGGCTCCCTTCTTGTTTCTCGCCCGGACGCGGGTCCTGCCGCAGGTTGCACCCCACGCGTGCTCGCTCGCTTCGCGAGCTGCGCCGCCTGCGGGGGCCCCATGGGCGCCACCCGCTATTCAGGGGCGCCGCCCTACCGGGCCTTCCGAACCATCGCCTGCGCGTAACTCTTGACGGCTTTCCACTGTCCGGCGCCGTCGAGCCCCGCCTCCTCGAGCACCTTCTGGGCCTGGCCGCTTCCGAGGTAGTGCCCCTTCGTGAACGCGTGGATCGTGCGCGAGCGCCCCTCTTTCGAGGTGATCCAACGGTACATCGTCGGGAGCGTGAATCCGGTGATCCCCATCGCCTCGGCCATGAGCGCCGTCGGGAATATCTTCTCCCGCTCCTTCTCGGGGAGCATCGAGAAGAGCTCGGCGCTCGACACATAGTAGATGTTCATGTTGAGCCCCGCCTCGTCCATCTTCGGCAGCACTTCCGCCATGAACCCGCACGTGACGCCGCTTCCCTGCAGAACGAGCGTGCCGTGGTAGGGCTTCTTCGCCGATTTCACGGCCTTCCGGAGCGCGTAGACCCCTTTGATCGAGGCGGTCGCCGGCGGCACCCGGAGCTTCGCGCGGTCCATGACCATCTCGTTCGGGCGCGTGACGAAGGGCGCGAGGATCGCCGGCCGCTTCTTCAAGGCCTCGACCGTCATCGGGTAGAGCTCCTGCGGATCCCACGGCGTGAGCGTGATCATGACGTCGTCGGGGAAGTTCTCCTGGAGGAGCTGGAGCGGCTGCGGGTCGGCGTGGGTCGGGCCGTCCTCGCCGGTCTTGAGACCCGCGTGCCCGCAGATGATGATGAACGGATTGTACGGCACGCCGAAGGTATGGCGCCGCGCCTGCTGGCCGATGCCGTGGAGCCGCGCCGCGATGTGCTCGAGCGCCGCGATGAACGCGCCGTACGACGAGCCCGCGCCGACGTTCGTCCCGTACGCCGCCACCCCCGACATGAAGGCGCCCATGCCGTCTTCGCAGATACCGCCCGTCGCGATGAGGCGCGCGTTCGGGTTGGCGACGGCGTTGTAGAGCCCCTCGGGGAAGCCCTTCGCGAGATGCGATATGCTCGTCGACTCGAGAAGGTCCGCCGCCGCGCCGATGAAGCCGCCGCCCGAGGCCTTGTTCAGATAATTCAGCGCGTCGCCGAGGGCGCCCCTGAGCGTCACCTGCGAGCCGATCTGGTAGGTGCACTCGGGGGGAATCGGCTCGACCTTGACCGCGTCGGTGTAGATGACGCCGAGGTTCGGGCAGCCCGCTCGCTTCGTGCGGTTCGCCGCCTTGAGCCGTTTCTTCGCCTCGTCGAGCCGTCCCGCGAAGAACTCGCAGAGCTCGCGGTTCGACTCGAGCGTCGTGCGAATGACCATGAGCGTGTCCCAGAAGTTCTTCTCGACCGCGACGTGCTCGGCGGCCTTCCCCTCGAACCTCGGGAACGTGACGCCGAAACGCTTCTCGAACGGCTCGAGCGTCTTGTAGTACTCGGGGGAGCAGAACTTGTGCCCCGCGCCGTGCGACTTGCGCCCCTCGATGCCGTACTGCCAGCCCTTGATCGTGCGGTAGACGACCGCGGTCGGCTGGTCGTTGATGCGGTCCTTCGCCACCTCGAGCGCGGCGAGGACGTGCCTGAAGTCGTGCCCCTTCTCGACGTAGATCACGTTCCAATCGTGCAGGTAGCAGAGGTCGAGCGGATTCCACTGGACGTACTCTCCCGCTTTGTCCCCCTCGCGGCAGACCCGGTTCGAGTCGATCGAGGCCTGGTTCCAGTCGACGTGAAACTTGATGTTCCACAGCTGCGCCGTGGCCGCCGTCGCGAGCGCCTCGGCGACTCTGCCCGGCGTCATGCCGCCCTCGCCCTCGGTGATCTGGACGAGCGGCGCCGCGGCGCCGTACGTGTCCATCGCGCCGAAGCCGAGCCCGAAGCTCGAGCCCACGCCCACGCCCGAGGCCCCCGTCGAGAGCTTGATGAAGGGCGTCGCCGGGGTCGGATGCCCGTCGAGGGGCTTGGCGCGGTACTTCGCGAAGAGCGGCGTCTCCTGGGTCGGATTGCGCCTGAATCCGAGAAGGTCCTCGATCCTGAGCTGGAACTTCTCGTCCTTCGGCAGGAGCGCCGGCCGCCCGATGCGCGCGACCTCGTTGCGCAGCGCCCACATCGCGTAGAGCCCCATCGCCTTGTGCCCCGCGGCGTACGACATGATGTCGGCGTCCGGCGCCTCGGGATTGCCGATGTCGTAGTCGAGGGTGTGGAACAGAATCCCCGCGACGTGACGCCCCGACGATATGCTCCCGCCCGGGTGCCCCGACGTCGGAACGAAGTTGTAGAGAATCCCGCACAGGGTGCGATAGACGAGGTCGTAATCCTCGAAGTTCTTGATCGTGCTCGCCGGGAACTGGAACTTCTCGATGTCGGGGCCGATCTCAATATAGACGCCGCGCCGCGGCCCGAACTCGAGCTTCTTCATCGTGACCTTTTCCTTCGCCATTCTCTATGCTCCTCCTCGCTCCGAAGACGAAAGTGCCGACCCCTTGAATTCAAGAATAATGTAAGGATTAGTATATAGCAGACGCCCGATCCGTGTCAACGGGGGAGAAGCAGGCTTCGATCCCGCTTCTCCCTCTCCATCCCCCGCGTCGGGGGCTTATCATCTCAGCAAGACCATCTTGCGTGTCTGCGTGAACGTTCCGGCGTCGAGCCGGTAGAAATAGATCCCGCTCGCGACGGCGCGGCCGCCGTTGTCTTTGCCGTCCCACGGCTCGGCGTACCTTCCCGCGGAGAGATCGCCCTTGACGAGTACGCGCACGAGACGTCCCGTCGCGTCGTAGATTCTCAGAGACACGCCGCCCGGCCCCTTCAACCCAAAAGTGATCTTCGTCGCCGGATTGAACGGGTTGGGGAAATTTTGCGCCAGGTACGTGGCGCGCGGCGCCTCGGATCCCTCGACGCCGCTCACGTAGTCGGGTGCCGCGGTCGCGAACCCGCTTTCGTTGCCGTGCGCGTCGATCGCCGAGACCTTGTAGTAGTATCCGCTGCCCCATCGCCATTCACCGTCGAAGCAGGATGCTTCCGTCGGCGAAGCGAGGAGGTTGTCCGCGCCCGGAGAAAAGCCGGCGCTTGTGCCCCTATACACCGCGTAGTGGGCGAGATCCAGCTCGGGATTCGGCGTCCACGTGAGCTGGAGCCCCGCGGGTTCGAACTTCTGCTCCGCGACGAGCGCCGTCGGCGGCGTCGGAGAGAGGTTGTCGACCGAATGGCATCTCCAGACGTTCGATTCCCACCACGTGTTTACGCCCCACGCAATCGCCCTGATCTTGAACCACTGGGGGGCTTCACCCGAACCGCTCGAGTCGGCCGTCGTCGCGGCCGCGTACTGGTAGCCCGGCAGGGAGTAGGCGTCGATGCTGTCCAGCGGAGCGTAGCTGTGCCCGTCGGTGCTCCGCCAGATCGTGTAGCGGTTGATCGCCTGCTGCGGGAATGCGTCGAGATAGGAGGGATCCCATGTGAGAAGCACCTTGCCGCCCTGATCATGGGGGACGTCTATGCCGGAGTTGATATGCGGCGCGGGATAGCCCCAATTGCCGAATTCTTCCATCCGTTGCGCGTACACGTCATAGCTCTGGGTGGCCTGGTCGCGCAGGTCCGTCCAGCAGATGATGGCGCCCTGGGCCCCATCCGAGATGATGTGAGGCTGCCACTGGGTGTTGACGGGGTCGGAGACCTCCGCTCCCTGCATGAGCCATTGAGGAGCGCCTGTCCCGTCGATCCGCTGGGCATAGACCCCGTAATCGTTGCCGAGCCGCGTGTCCTGCCAGGTGATGATGGCGCCGCCCGCGCCGTCGGAAACGATGACCGGGAAGTTTTGGTTCCCGGCGGGATCCGACACAGCCACGCCGCCGACCCCCCACTGGGCCGTGCCGGAGGAATTGAGATGCTGCGCGTAGACGTCCGTGTATGGAGGCGACGTGCGGGCGTCAGTCCATGTGAGAAAGGCGCCGCCGGCCCCGTCGGTCGCAAGATCCGGCCACGTCTGTTCGCCCGTCGTCGCGCACACGTATTTCCCGATGGGATTCCAGCCCAAGCTGCCGGTACTGAGGATGCGCTGAGCGTAGATGTCGTCATCGGTGCCGTTCCGCAGGTCGTACCACACGACGATCGCTCCGCCGGCCCCGTCGGAGATGAGCTTTGGCTGGTTCTGCCAGTAGTTGCCCGTGCACAGGCGGACGCCGTTCACCATCCACTGCACGATCGCCCCGACGTTGATCTTCTGCGCATAGACGAGATAGTTCGTCGCGTCGCGGTAGTCTTCCCATACGAAGATCGCGCCGCCGCTTCCGTCGGGGATCATCTGCATGTCGTCCTGCGTGTTCGCGGCGTTGCAGATCACGACGCCAGGGGCCGTCCACTGTATGATGCCGGCCGAGCTGAGCCGCTGCGCGTAGACGTGCTGGTTGCCGCTTCGCGAGTCCATCCAGCCGACGATCGAGCTGCCCGAGGTGCCCGCCACGATGTGCGGGGCCCCCTGATTGCTCGTTTCCGTGCACACCGCGACGCCGCCGGCGCCCCAGAGAAGGGTCCCAACCCTGTTGACGCACTGCGCGTAGATATCTATGTTCCCGCTCGCGTTGTCGTTGTAGGCGACGATTGCGTTGCCGGAGCTGTCGAGGCAGATGCAGGGATTCGTCTGCTGCGAAGGCCCCGACGCGACGGCGATCCCGCCGTCGGTCCACGCGATCTCACCCCGCGCGTTGACGCGCTGTATGTAGATATCGGCCTGAGCGCTGTTTCGATAGTCACGCCATACGATGTACGCGCCGCCGTATCCGTCGCCGACAATCTGCGATTCGTCCTGCACGCCCGCGAGCGCCGCGATGGGGACTCCGTTCTGGCGCCACTGCGCTTGGCCCGACGAAGGCAGGCCGAGCGAGAGGACGAGACAGAGAAGCGCGACCGTTTTGAATGTCATCCTCATTTCGAATCCTCCTCGTTTCATGATCGTATGCACGCTCCGCCTCATACCCATTTCCTCATCTCGTGAGCACCATCTTCTTCGTTTCGCTGAAAGTCCCCGCTCGCAGGCGGTAGAAGTAGACGCCGCTCGCGACCGCCTTTCCCCGGGCGTCGTGTCCGTCCCAGGTCTCACGGTAGACGGCGGCGCTTCGCGGCCCGTCGACGAGCGTGCGCACGAGCCGTCCCGAAACGTCATAGATCGAAAGCGTCGCGCGACCCTGGCGGGCGAGGCCGAACCGTATCGTCGTCGCCGGATTGAAGGGATTCGGCGCGTTCTGCTCGAGGTACGACACTGCGGGCGCCCGCGGCGTCTCGCCTCCCGTCACGTCGTCGGGACCGACGAGCGCGTACAGGCTTTCGTTGCCGTGGATGTCGACCGCCGCGAGCTTGTAGTAGAAGCCGCTGTTCCAGCGCCAATCTCCGTCGAAATGGGTCGTGTCAGGGCCGGCGTAGATGCGGTTGCCGGGGTCGGGAACGAACGCGGAGCTCGTGCCCCGGTACAGCGCGTAGCGCGAGAAGTCGCTGCCGAGCGGGGCGCTCAGCTTGCCCGAGCCCCACCAGAGCTTGAGCCCGAGCGGGCTGAAGCTCTGCTGGGCGGAGAACTGCACCGGCGGCGAGGGAGGGATATTGTCGACCGAGTACCCGCTGTCGGGCTGCGACTCCCAGAACTTGAACGGTGTGTTTGCATGAGCCATGACCATGAAGTGGTGCATGGCCGGATCGGCCTGCGTAGAATCGAAGAGTGTCGCCACTTTGTCGGTGTAGGTCGCGGCGTTCGTCGCCGTGACGTAGTCCATGAGCTCCCATCCCGTCGTGGTGCCGCTCGCCTGTTTGAAGTAGTAAACCGGTTTTGCCGCGGCGCCTGTGAGCTTCGCCGGATCGACGCCCTTGGCGCCGCTCGCGAGAAGCGCCTGGAGCTGGGCGGCGGGGAGCATGCGCCATATCGAATACCGGGCGATCGGATTGCTCAGGGCGCTTTCGAGCCTCGACTTCTGCCAGACGACACTCACGAAGCCGCCCTGATCATCTGGCCAATCGGCCACGGACGTGATATGTGGAGAGGGATAGCCCCAGTAACCGAAACGTTCGATCCGTTGCGCGTAGACGTCCGCCGAGCTGCCGTTGCGGTAGTCCTCCCAGGCGAAGATCCCGCCCCCGCCCCCGTCGGAGACCACGCACGGATAGTTCTGATCGCTCGCCTCGCTGCACGCCGCGACGCCGTTAGAGTTCCAGAGCGGAAGACCGTCCGCGTCCAACCTTTCCGCGTATATGTCTCGATAGATGCCTGCCCGATAGTCTATCCAGACGACGACGGCTCCCTGGGCTCCATCGGATACGGCGGCGGCGTTGTCCTGCGCACCCGTAGCCCCGCAGACAACGTTCCCGGCCGCGTTCCATTCGCGGTAGCCGAGATAGCTGATTCGCTGAGCGTAGATATCCTGGTCGCCGGTGAGCTGCTGAGACCAGACGATAATGGAGCCGTTCCAGCCGTCGGAGACGATCACTGGATGGTACATGTTGTTCACGGTCGTGCTCACGAGAACGCCGTTCGCCGTCCAGAGCACGTTGCCGAGCCTGTCGATCCTCTGCGCGTAGAGGATCCAGTTCGCTCCGCTGCGGTAATCCGTCCACGCGATGATCGCGCCGCCGACGTCGTCGGAGACGACGCATTGGCTCTGCTGCGTGTTGGGTCCGTTGCAGATCACCTTGCCGTTCGCGGTCCACTGCACGGTGCCGCTCGCGTCGATGCGCTGCGCGTAGATGTCCTGGTTGCCGCTGCGGTGATCGTCCCATGCGATGATCGCGCCGCCGACGTCGTCGGTAACGAGGCATGGCGCATGCTGATCGAACGTGTTGGTGCAGACGGCGACGCCGTCCGCCGTCCACTGCACGGCGCCGGTTGCGTCGATGCGCTGCGCGTAAATGTCCTGGTTGCCGCTCCGGCCGTCCTGCCATGCGATGATCGCGCCGCCGGCCCCGTCGGAGATGACTTTGCAAGCCGTCTGGTCGCCCGTCGCCGTGCAGATCGACACGCCCGCGGCAGGCCACAGAGGCGTGCCGCTCGCGTCGATCCGCTGCGCGTAGACATCGTAGCCGCCGCTCCGATTATCGGTCCACACGACGATGGCGCCGCCTGAGCCGTCGGAAGCAATCTCCGGATACCCGTATTGAGCCAAGACGTTCGTGTACAGAGGCACGCCATCCGCCGTCCAGAGCGGGTTGCCCCACGCATCGACTCTCTGCGCGTAGATGCCGTAGGTGGGTATCCCGCTTCGATAGTCTTGCCATACGAAGATCGCTCCATTGGCGCCATCCGAGACGCCTTTCGGATAGCGTTGGTCGTAGGTTTGCGAGCATACGGAGATTCCGTTCTGGACCCAATCGGCGTGAAGGCTCGTCCCTGCGAGGAGAGCGGTGGAGCAAAGCAGCAGGATGAATGTCGCGGTCTTACCCATAGCGGAACCTCCTCTGAAGAAAAGGGAATTCACCGAGTGCCGTGCACGGAGGCCTGCGTGAAGCCTCACGCGTGAGCACCCCGATGTATCAAGAAGATGGCGGCTGAAAGCCAAAAGAACCGTCGAACCAACCATCGGTTGATTTGATATTCCCCCCAGAAAAACGTCGAAGTGATTTTGCAAGGGCAGATTATAGCACGTGTTGCGGCGGATTTCAATCAAGAACTCGGACGAGCCCCGAGGACTGGAAATGCGCGGATCCGGCCGGGCGCCGGAGAGATCGCGCATGAGCAGTGAGCGTTCTGCCTAGACCCGGTAGCCGCGCGAGAACAGATTCGTGAAAATCAGCGCCATCGCGCTCGGCAGCGTCCGGAAGATGTACGGGTAGTTCTCGATCGCCTTCGGCGGCCTGAGGTAGAAACCGGCGTACGCCTTGAAGAGGAACCGGTTCAGCACCTGCGGCGTGATCTTGTCGAGCTTGATCGTCGGATGAAGGCCCGAGTACATCGCCCAGTTCTTCGTGAGGAGCTTCTCCTTGACCTTCTCGAAGAGCTTCGTTCCGGGATACGGCGTCAGCAGCGAGAACTGCACCCTGCTCGGATTGAGGAATTTCGCGAGGTCGATCGTCTGCCTCATCGTGCGAGGGTTGTCGCCGAGAGCGCCGAGAATGAAGGCGCCGATGATCTTCACGCCGTTCTCGTGGAGTATATCGACCGCTTTCTTCGCATCTTCAACGGTCGATTTCTTGCCATACTCGTTCAGGATCTCCTGGCTGCCGCTCTCGAATCCGAGGAACATCCATTTGAGCCCCGACTTCGCCATCACCTTGACCATGCCGGGGTTCTTCACGACCGTCTCAACGTGCGACATCGCTTCCCAGTGGAGATCGTATCCGCCGGCGATAATTCGTTCGGAGATTTTCGCCGCCCGATCGGGGTTGAGCGTGAAGTTGTCGTCGATGAAGTTGATCGCCTTGTAATCGTACTTGTTGTACACGAGATCGATCTCCTCGAGCAGGCTGTCGACCGAGCGCGGCCGCCAGCGAACGCCCGAGAATTGTGACGAGGAGCAGAAGTTGCAGTTGAACGGACAGCCGCGCGACGTGATGATCGTCGTCATGGGGCGCCCGTCGATCTTTTCCTTGTACTTGCGCAGCGGCAGGAGCTCGCGCGCCGGAAACGGGAGGGAGTCCAGATCGGTGATGAAGGCCGTATTGGCGGTCCTCACGATTTCGTCGCCGCACCGATACGACAGCCCTCCGACCTCTTCGATCGGAATCTCGTGCGCGAGATGTCTCACGAGCGAGCGGAACGAGTACTCGCCCTCGTTTCGGATGATGTAATCAACGTAGCCGCTCTTGAGCGCGTCCTCGTCGAAGAAGCTCACGTGGGGGCCGCCCATCACGACGGTTGCTCCGGCGCTCTTGGCGACCTTCGCGATTTTCATCGATGTCGAGTATCGCGCCGTGTCGGCGGATATGCCGATGATGTCGAAGCCGGCGAACGGGAACTGCCTCCATCTTTTCTTCTCGATGTTGAAGTCGATTATTTTCACGTGGTGTTCGGGAAGGAGGGCAGCCATGTATGCGAGACCGAGAGGGGGTCGGCTCAGGCCCATGCTGTAGTAGCCGAAGCCGACGGGCGGGTTCACGAATAGAATTCTCATTATCCTTCTTTCATCTAAGATACCTCGCAACGATCATTCTGTTGGAAATAATGGCACGGGGTATTTTAGCGGCACAAGCCGTTCAGCTATTTACTGTTAACCTAAACTATCACTTATTTCATTCTAAGTCAACATGAAATAGTCGGCTTTCGTCGAAAGAGGGACGCATGGATCATGCCGCGGGTCGTGGGCATACATGAAATGGGGGAGCGGGACTGGCGTTCCGCTCCACCCACGGGTCATTGACTTGTACGCGCTTTCATGTTGTTCGTCCACGGGCAATGACGTACTTTCAGGTTGGCGATGAGCTTTGAAATCTGGAATAACCCTTTGGCCTCGGGCGGCCAAGCAGCGCGGGAGATCTTTCTCGGGCATTTCGGGCTGAACGCGGGGAGCCCCGAGCTCGATATGTTGCGCCGCGTCGTGACGAGCTATTCGAATCTTCCCTACGAGAACCTCACGAAGATCATCAAGAAATTCACCGCGGGCTCTCCCGATGAACGACTGCGCGGCCCGGTCGAGGTCGTGAGCGGTTTCGTCGAGCATCATACGGGAGGCACGTGCTTTTCCCTGACTTACTGCCTCGGCTCGATCCTGACGAGCGCGGGCTTCAAGTGCTATCCCGTCATGGCCGACATGAAGCGGCCCAATATTCACTGCGCCCTCGTCGTCGAGATGAACGGGCGGCGGCACTTCGTCGATCCGGGCTACCTCGTCGGGGAGCCGGTCGAGCTCACGGACAGGCCCGTGCGGATAGAGACGACCTTCGGCGTCGTCGAGCTCAGGCCGCGGCAAGGGGAGCGATACGATCTTTTCACGCTCGAGGGAGAGGATCGCAAGTGGCGGTACACGGTGAAGACGGTCGCCGTCTCGCATGCGGCGTTCATACGCCACTGGCAGGACTCGTTCGCGCTCCCGATGATGAACAATCTGCTGCTGACGCGGCTCACGAGCGAGGGGCATCTCTACATCAAGAACCATCACCTTCGCATGAAAGGCCCGCGGGGCAAGGCGAACGAGAATATCCGGAGCGGTCTCGAGGCGCGGATCGCGGCGGAGTTCGGCATCCCGCCCGATATCACCGCCGAGGCGCGGGAGCATCTCGAGAGGCTCAAAGCTACATGGCGCGCGCATGAGGCCGCCCGGCCGGCGGAAGGGTAGGCCGCGATGGTCCATCCGAAGGCGGGAAAGCCCGCGGAGGGCGCCCGGGTCAAGCTCCTCGCCGCGATCCTCGCGAGCACCGGCTTCGATCTCGATGCGCGCCTCCTCGGCGGCCTCGAGGAGCGCTTCGGACGGATCGACTACCGCGGCGAGCCGCATCCATTCACCGGGACAGATTACTACGAGGAGGAGATGGGCCCGGGGCTCAACCGGCTCATCATCTCGTTCGAGCCGCTCGCGTCGCCCCCCGACATCGTCCAGGCCAAGCTCGATACGGCGCGCATAGAGGAGGATCTGTCCGAGGGGGGCGGGCGGCGCGTGAATATCGACCCTGGCTATATGGACTATTACAAGATCGTGCTCGCCTCGTTCAAGGAGGGCCCCCAGAAGATCTACCTCGGGGATGGCGTCTATGCAGAT
>JBEKAW010000040.1:0-12517 GCA_050015715.1 Candidatus Krumholzibacteriaceae bacterium | reverse complement strand
TAGCAATATCGTGCTGAATTTGTGCCCCCGGTATCCTTCTTGAGAAGCACGTCCTTGAGGCCTGGAATATATGTCAGAGATCCTTTTATTATCGGTCCCACACGCATGTTCATATGAGTGTCTCCTCGATCAGAGCCGGGTGTATTCTACAGCATTCCGGCTTCACGATCTACACGGATTTTCTGAAAGGGACGGTCGTTATTATCTTCCCGGACGAACCGGGCTTTGCTATAATGAAATTCGTTCGGCGATCCGATCGCGAAAGGAAATCAAATGAAGCGGCTGCTTCTGAAATCGATGATCATGGGAGCGACGGTCGTGCAAGCGGACCTGCGGTACGTCGGCAGCATCACGATCGACGAAGATCTCATCGAGAAGTGCAATCTGACCCCGAACGAGAACGTCCTCGTCGTCGACCGCACGAACGGCAAGCGTCTCGAGACGTACGTGATCAAGGGGGAGCGGGGGAGCGGGATGATCTGCATGAACGGGGCCGCCGCCCACCTGATCAACCAGGGGGACACGATCGATATCATGGCCTTCACGTGGGCGAGCGGAAGCGTGCAGCCCCTCTTCATCGAGGTGGATGCGAAGAACCGGTTCACCCGGTACGTCGAGATGAGCGAATCCTGGCTCGGACTCTGAACCTCTGACAGAGGCCCGTACGTATGATCCGGAGCAACTTCAAACTGTTCCGTCTTTGGGGAATCCCCGTCGAGCTCAACCTGAGCTGGATTCTCGTGCTCGCGCTCATGACGTGGTCCTTCGCGACCGCCTGGTACGCGGACCTGCTGCCGGACCCGAGCAAACCGGAGCTGTGGGGCCTCGGATTCCTCACGGCGATCTTGCTCTTCTGCTCGATCCTGCTCCACGAGTTCAGCCACTCGCTCGTCGCGTCGCGGAACGGCCTTCCGATCCGCAAGATCACACTCTTCCTCTTCGGCGGGGTCGCTCAGATGGAGCGCGACGTCGACAATCCGGTCCTCGAGCTCAAGATGGCGGCCGCGGGCCCCGCGATGACCGTCGTGCTGGCGGCCGTTTTTTTCGGGCTCTCGAGGCTCTTCGCCGGGCACCGGCTCGTATTCCCGCTCATGCAGAGTCTCTGCCGCATCAACCTCGTCGTGCTCGGGTTCAACATGGTGCCGGGCTTTCCTCTCGACGGGGGGAGGATCCTGCGCGCCATGATCTGGAAGAAAACAGGCAACGTGCGGAAGGCGACGCGCATCGCGAGCTGGGTCGGAACCGCCTTCGCGATCGTTCTCATGGTCTTGGGCTTTATCTATCTCCTATATGGGGAATTCATCGGGGGGATCTGGCTGATCTTCATCGGCTATTTCCTGCGGCAGGCGGCGCAGTCGGGGTACCTGCTCGTGACCCTCAGGCAGACGCTGGGAAGCCTGCGCGTCTCCGACGTCATGCGATCGCCGGTCGTCACGGTCGACTCCTCGGTCAATCTCCGGGACCTCGTCGACGAGTATTTCCTCAAGTACCACTATAGCTCGTTTCCGGTGCTCCAGGGCGGGGTGTTTGTCGGCATGGTGTCGCTCAAGGACGCGAAGCAGGTCGAGATGGGGTCGTGGCTTCAGGCGACGGTCGGAGACGTGGCGGACCGGGCCGTGGCGCGGTACGCTCTCCGCCCCGAGTATCCGGCGGAGACGCTCCTCAACCTGATCATGAGGAAAGGCTACGGCCGCTTGCCCGTCGTTGATGTTGATGGCAGGGTGGTTGGGATCGTTTCGCGTCGCGATCTGATGGAAACGATCAAGATGATGGCTTATTTGGAGGAATGATCCAGAGCCCCGGTTCCGTCGGCGAACTCCTCCTCGATCTCCTCCACCTCCTCCACTTCCTCGAGAATGACATTAACCCCGTACTTTTTCGTCTTCTTGTCCAAGATGTCCCGCTGTTTGCTCTTGGAATCCGGTTCCAGCCGGCTGCTTCTCTTCTTCTTCGGGACGGGCCTGCGCTTCACTTTGCAACCTCTCCTTTCTCAAAAAGGCCTTTCGCTCTCGTGTCGAAAGGTAACCGGTACTGATATTATAACAAAAACCATCCCGATTTTCACCATTTGCAAAAAATATGACAATTCGCGGGATGAAGGGAAAAGTGGCGGGGGACGGCGCGAAAAGGGCCGCCGGAACGCGGCGGCCCTCGCGGTAATGCGTGCGATCTGCCCTGCCGGACTCACTGCTTCGGCGGCCGGTTCTCCTCGAACATTGCGTCATCGAGCTTCGCGTCGAACGTGATCTCCTTCCACAGGAATTCGTTCGTCTTCTTCCCCGCGTCGTAGACGGTGATGTGGAAGGGGAGCCTGCGTCCCTGGACCTTCCGGTAGTCTTCCAGGATATAAACGCGCGCGCCCTTGTTCTCGATGCGCCGTTTGAGGACGTGCGTCTTCGCGTCGAGATCGAAGAGCGTCGTGTCTCCCTTGAGCACGCAGCCCGCGCGAAGGAGCCCCGTGCCCGAGAGGAGCGAATCGGGGAGAATCCGCGGCACCGTGAAGAAGGTGTCGCACGCGGAGAGGTAGAATGCGATGCCGTTGACGCGTTCGAGGAGCGCCTTCAGGTTCGCCGTCACCTGCGGATTCCGCGCCGAATTGAGGTTCACCATCGACCATGCGTCTCCGCCGTCGTAGTAATACGCTCTGAAGAACGGGTGGTCGTACGCGCTGTTGTCCTGATCGATCTTGAGCTTGTCCGGTTTCTTGATCGAACGGGTGTAGTCGGCCTTGAGCGTGCCCCAGCCCTCCGTGTTCCAGGCGATCTGGAGACCGTGCTCGACGCGCGTCGTCCACGGCTTGCTCTCGCCGAGGGTCTTCGAAGCCTCTTCGAGCAGGCTCTTGGCGGAATCTCGCGCGTTCGTCGCGGTCCTCGCGCCGCGAGCGGGCGCCGGGGACAGAGCCAGGCACGCGACACCCGCGAGCGCCGCCGCGAGCCGCCATTTCGCGTTCAACCTTCCTCTCATCGATTCCTCCTCGTATCAGACGGTGAGCTGGGCATGCGCCTCGACGAGCTTCGAACGGATCGCGAGGCCGTGCGGACAGGTCGACTCGCACGGGCCCGCGCAGGAAGCGCACCGCTCGGCGCTCCGGGAACGCGGGAGCTTCCGGTAGAGCGATATGGCGTTCTTCTCCTCGCCGTAGCTCGCGAAATAGAGCCGGTAACGGAGAATGTCCGCGATCGGCACGCTGTGCGGGCACGCGGCGAGGCAGCCGGCGCAGCCGGGACGGCAGTAATCCCGGTCGAGGAGCACGCCGTATCCTTTGAGCGCCTTCTCCTCATCGGGGGTGAGCTCGGGCCTGCCCGAGGCGGCGACGTACTCGTCGATCATCTCGACGCTTCGCATCGTCATCGCGACGCAGTCGATGTCCGGCTGCGCGAGCGTCCATTTGATGACCGCCTGGCGCACCGTCGCGCCGTTCTTCATGAGAGGCTTGTAGTTGATCTTGCGCGCCTCGGCGAGGCTCTTCATGGCGACGACGGCGACGCCCTTCGACTTCGCCTTCGCGAGAACGGGCGCGAGCCCCTTCGTCATGAAGTTCATGCCGGGCTGGATGAGATCGATCGGCGTGTTGTCGAGAAGCCAGTCGAAGTCCTCGATCATGCGCGGGCCGTGGGAGCTCGCGCCCCAGAATTTGATCTTTCCGTCTTTCTTCGCCTTCTCGAAGGCGGTGACTATGCTCGGGTTCTTGATCTTGGCAGGATCGCTCAGTTTCGGGTCCTCGCCGACCGAATGAACCTGGACGCAGTCGATGTAATCGGTGTTGAGGCGCTTCATGCTCTCGTCGAGAGCCGTCGTGATCTCCTCGGCGGTCGTCTTCGCCGTGAAGAGCTCGGGCTCGAGCTTCGTCGTGATGAAGAGCTTGTCGCGCTTGGCGGGGAATATCTTCCCGATCACGATCTCCATGTCGTAGTACTGGCGGGCGGTGTCGACGTAGTTGATTCCCCGTTCCATCGCGTACTCGAGGAGCGCCGGGTCCTGCATCATCGCGTTTCCGAACCCGAGGTCCGAGACCTTCCAGCCGGTGCGCCCGAGGACGCGATAGTCCTTGATCGAGGGCTTCGCGGGCGCCGCGGGCGCCGTCTCCTGCGGCCCCGTGAGGCCCGGAAGAGCCGCCTTGAGGCTCTTCGCGCCCGAAAGCCCTAGCCCCACGCCCACGAGCGATACCACGCTTCGACCGATGAACGATCTGCGGGAGAGCCCCTTGCCGTTCTCCTTCATGCGATCTCCCTTCTTGCCGGTGTCACTTGGCCGTTTCCTTCTTCTCGAGATTCAATCCGTAGCGGTCGCTGATGTCGAGAGGCGGCATCGGGCCGCCGAGCGGTTTCAAGTCTTTCACGTACCAGTCGTACCAGTCGAGCTGGCGGTAGAGGACGTCGATGCGGCCGGGCTGCTTGGCGTTCCCGTGTCCCTCGCCCGGGTACTGCACGAGGCGCACGGCCGGATGGTCGTGCATCTTGAGAATGCGGTAGAGCTCGATGCTCTGCGACGGATGCACCCGCGTGTCGGCGGCGCCTCCGAGAATGAGCACGGCCGTTTTGCTCTGATGCGCCCAGAAGATAGGGCTCCGCTCGAGGCTCAGCTGCCACATGTCCTCGAGCGCCTTCCCGGAGTGCACGTCGAGCTCCTCGTAGGGAATGTCGGTCGTCAGACGCTTGCTCGCGAGCTCGCTGATGCCGACGAACATGCAGACCGCCTTCACCTTGGCCGTGTAGTAGGTGGCGAACCACGCCGCCGCGTAGCCGCCGTACGAGCCGCCCCCGAGGCCGACCCGGTCCCTGTCCGCGATGCCGGCGGAGACGAGGTAATCGATCCCGTCCGCGACGTCGTTGAATTCCTTGCCGGCTGGATCGTTATACCCCGCCAGCGCGAAATCGAGCCCGTAGCCCGTGCTCGCCCGGTAGTTCGGGAGCAGCACGGCGTAGCCTCTTCCCGCGAGCACCTGCGCCGGCTCCGAGTAGCTCGTCACCCATCCGTTCGAGTAGTTCGACTCGGGCCCGCCGTGCACGATCACGACGAGCGGGTATCTGTCGCCCGGGTTGTAGCCGACGGGATAGACGAGAACGCCCTCGATCTCGAGGCCGTCCCGCGCCGGATAGCGGACGACTTTCTGCGTGCCGAGCGCGCGGTCGGCGATCCAGGGATTCAGGGTCGTGAGACGCTTGATGTCCCTGGCGCCGCTCCGCCAGATATAGACGTCCCCCGGAACGTCGGGAGCGCTCGCGACGAATGCGAGGCCCTTGAAATCTTTCGTGAAGTCCGGCGCGCCGAAGATGAGACCGGACGTCTTGGCATCGAGGATGATCGTTCTTGCGCCGCCCGCGGCGCTCACCGTGCTGAGCGTCGGAAAGACCCCCTCGCTCGCGCGATAGACGATCGTCGCCTTGTCCTTCCAGCCGGCCCAGGTGACCGTGCCGCGGAACTTCGGCTCCGTGAGGTTCTTCGGCGCGCCGCCGGAGACCCCGATGACGAACACCTGGCTCGCGGAGTGATCCTTGAGCTCGATGGCGGCGTTGTACACGATGCGGGCGCCGTCCGGGCTCCATTCGAAATTGCCCAGCTTTCCGGGATTGTCCGTGAGCTGCCTGCGCTCCTTCGTCGCGACGTTCACGAGATAGATCTTCTCGAACATGTACTGCTGGTCGACGAGGTTCCTGGGGGAGATCGCCGCCGCGATCGTCGCCCCATCCGGGCTCCACTCGAAGCTCCACACCGAGCAGTCCTTCGTGATCTGGTCGGCGTCGCCGGCGCCGCCGTCCGCACCGACCTTGAGCACGTAAAGATTTCTGTCCTTGAGATTCTCTTCGTAGAAGATGAAGCCGTAGCCCTTCTTGTCGAGCTCCTTCTCGGTCTTCGATTGGGGCGTCGTCGCGACGTAGGCGATCCGGTCGCCCGCCGGGTGCCAGCGGAAGGTCGAGACGCTCGAGCCGGCGCTCGTGATTTGCACCGCCTCGCCGCCCGACACCGGCATCATCCACACCTGCGTTTTCGCGTTGTCGCCGCGCGCCAAGAGGAACGCGATGCGTGACGCGTCGGGGCTGAACCGCACGCCGCTCACGCTGACCTTGCCCGTGATGAAGGGGCGCTGCTCGAGCGTTTTCGTCGAAACGAGCCAGAGCTCCGCGTATGCGCCGCCCGGTTCATCGGAGGCCGCCCGGGGCACGGAAACCGTGTAGGCGATCCATTCACCGTTCGGGCTCAACGTGGCCTCGGCCGCCCGTTTGAATTTCAGGACGTCTTCGGGGGAGAATGGATTTGCGGAGAAACCGGACACTGGAAGAAGGACCAGGAACATGAGGAGTGAGATCGCAGCGATTCCCCGGGAAGACCACACCGTTTTCATTTCTAACCTCCCTCGCTATCGGTAGACGAGTCTAGTCGACGCCAAAGACGTAGTGACGGAGTACGTATTTCAATTTATAGAGGCGCATCGTCCATAGTGCGCTCCTGGCCCCGTTGAATTCCTCGAGAATCGCGAGGAAGAACCGAGGGTCGGTCGCGCGAATCACGAGGTTCCGCCAGAGCCACGGCGAGCAGCTGCCCGTCCTGTTTATCTCTCGCGGATTCTGCCCGTAGACATTTCGTCTCGTGCGATCCTGGAAATGCGTCGTCGTCGCGAGATAGCCCGCTTCTCCGGCCACACGGGAAGCCGCCGGGCTGTAATCGCCCCCGGGCCAACAGAGAAAATCGACCGAGATGCCGAGAGCCTTCTCGATTATCTGTTTCGATCCGGCGAGCTCGTCTCTGATGCGGGCTTCGTGTTCCTGTTCCGTTTCGAAGCGGTCGTTCGTCGGCGGATGCGCTCTCACGATCTCTTCCAGTTCGTCACGCCACCGTTCCCGTTCGAAGAACGGGGCGCCTCCATGCTCCGAAACCTGTCCGACGAGGCGCTCGGTGAGCGATGTGTCCTCGAAATATCGCCGCACCGCGAGCGATTTCCCGTGTCGATAGATCGGGGTTCCGTAGGGCACATCCGCATCGAGCTTCGATGTCATATACTCGTACTTGCGCTCCGGGTGCCGGTTCCACCCGAGCCACGGCGGTGGAACGTAACCGGCCGAGCCGCCGGGTCGGTGAAAGTCCACGATGTCAGGGCTCTCGTAGTACCACGTGTGCGTTTTCCCGTGACTCTGAATCTCGACGAGACCGCTCTCGACCATGAGCTTCATCTCTTTCCAGGAGAGGAAGCCGGCGGCGGTCAGATCCTTTTCCCGCACCACACCCCGCCAGGAGTCCTCGAGGGTCTGCCGCACGATGGCGCGGGGATCGACGAAGTCGGTGCTTACCCAGATGGCGGCGCGGTGATTGTATTTCTTCAGGATCGGGTACGCGAACACCCAGTTATCGAGGTAGCCGTCGTCGAACGTGAGCACGACCGGTTTGGGGGGGAGCGGTCCGCCCCCCGATATATGATCGTGGAGCGCTTTCAGGGTGATCGTCGTCCAGCCATCCTCCTTCAGGATGCGCATCTGTCCCTCGAATATCTCCAGCGGCACGACGAGGTGGTTCCATATCCAGCCGGGTTTCTCGGGTCCGACCGCATGATACATGACGACGGGCACGCCTCTTGTTTTCAAGGTTGCTTCAGGCCGCCCTTTCGGGATATGGCGTTGTCCGTTCCGAACAGGTCCTCATACTGCCGGAGGATCGCCGAGATGTCAAACCGGCGCAGAACTCGTTCGGCGATCCGATCCCGATCGAGACTCAAGTAGGCGCCGCGGTCCAATTCCCTCGCGAGGGCGTCGACGTCGCCGAACGGAACAATGAACCCGTCGACACCGTGTTCGACGAGCTCTCTCACGCCGCCCGGGCAGTTGAACGCGATCGTCGGGCATCCGAGGGATTGCGCCTCAGCTACGGCGTTCGGGAATCCCTCGTATCGGGAGCTGAGGACGAACGCGCTCGCGGCGCGCATATAGGGATATGGATTTGGCTTGAAACCGTGAAACGTGACGCGGTCGGCGATGCCGAGATCCCCCGCGAGCCGCGTAAGCTCCTTCAGAAGCTCGCCCTGACCGAGCATATGAAGATGAAGGCGCTTGTTCGTCGTCCGCGCCATTGCCTGAAAAAGCATGTCGTATCCCTTGACGTAATTGAGTCTTCCTATTGCAACTATGTTTATCTTATCCGGCAAAAAGCCCTCCGCATTCGCTGCTCCGACGTTCTCTCTGATCAGATCGATGTCGATCGGGTTATTGATTATGACCATCTTGTCGAATGGAACGCGGTAGCATTTGTGGACGTCGTCGCGCATGTGCTCCGACTGGCAGATGACGTGGTCGAGAAAGCGGTACGATGTGATGTAGAACACGCTCGCGTTCCATACGCTCCATGAGACCTTGCCCATGAGCGACGGAATGTCGCTCTCGCGCGCGCAGAAGAGGGTGCGCGAACGCCGTCGTACGAGACGTGAAAATCCAACCACCATGTTCATATAGCATATCGTGCTGAGAATGATGTCGGGCTGAACCTCTGCGATACAGGAAGGCATCTTGAAAAGGGCGCCAAGGATATCGGTGGACAGATCATGCACGGCGATATCCGGCCTCAGATTGTCGAGGAAGTCACCGCGCCTTCGCAATACGGCCAAATGAACGGAGTAACGCTCTCTGTCGAGATTGTTCATGAGGTGGACAAAAACGCGTTCCGAACCGCCACCGACGAGCGAGGGTATACAGAAGAGGATTTTTCTCATGCCGTCACATCTGAGCGATCGCGTGCGAGACAGTCGATTCTATTTCGAGCCGGATGATAATGTAGCCGAATTCCGGCTTCCATCATATGTTTTTTTCGGCCCCATGCGAGACGGGCACACGGAGGCCGTCAATGGGGCCGGGGCGAAAAAAAGCGTTGCACTTTAGCGGAGGGGCGGCAACAATCGCGCGGAGACCACGTTTTTGCATCCCCGAGGTGGCGGCATTTCCGATAAGGAGGAAGTCCCCTATGCCCGAGGAACACAAGAAGCTTCATCCGGCGGCGTTCAGGGAGCTCAAGGCCGGCGAGACCTACGAGCCGATCGTGCCCGCGTCCGAATCTCCGTTCGAGGTGACGATCCGCTCCGTCGGGACCGGCCTCATGATGGCCGTGATCTTCTCGCTCGCCTCCGCCTACCTCGCGCTCAAGGCGGGGCAGGGGATGGAGCCCGCGATTCCGATCGCGATCCTCGCGGTCGGCCTCGCCGGCGTCTTCGCGCGGCGGAGCACCATCCTCGAGAACGTCATCATCCAGTCGGTCGGCGCGGCCTCGGGCGCGGTCGTCGCGGGCGCCGTCTTCACGATCCCGGCGCTCTACATGCTCGGCCTGCACGTGAGCTTCTGGCATATATTCCTCACGGCGTTCTTCGGCGGATGCCTCGGCGTCTTCTTCCTCATTCCGCTTCGCCAGTTTCTCATGGTCAAGGAGCACGGAAAGCTCCCGTTCCCCGAGGCGATGGCGACGACCGAGATCCTCGTCACGGGCGAGGGCGCGGGCGCCCAGGCGAAAACCCTCGTCTGGAGCGCGTCGATCGCCTTTCTCTTCGACCTCTGCGTTCTCACGTTCAGCCTCTGGCGCGAGATCATCACCTTCCACTCGGTCAAATTCGGCACGTGGCTCGAGAGCCGCTTCGCGATGGCCTTCCGCGTCGACGGACTCGCCGCGATCGTCGGGCTCGGCTACATCGTCGGGCTCAAGTACGCCTCGATCATCGCGGCGGGGAGCTTTCTCTCGTACCTCGTCTTTATTCCGTTCGTTCACTTCATCGGAGGGCACCTGACCGGGATCATCCCGCCGGGGACCGTGCCGATCTCCGATATGGGCGTCGACGACATATTCAAGAACTACGTGCGGCTCATCGGCATCGGCGGCATCGCGGGCGCCGGCATCATGGGGATAATCCGGAGCTTCCCGTCGATCGTGCAGTCGTTCAGCATCGGGATCAAGGGCATCGCCGCGGCGCGCGAGGGGCAGGGAAACGTCGCGCGGACGGACCACAATCTGAGCATGCGCGACGTGCTCATCGGCATCGCCGCCGTCGCCGTGTGCCTCTTCATATTCTTCAGAACCGGCCTCACCGGGACTGCCGTCGGTCTCGTCGGAGTCGCGATCGCGCTCGTTATTTCGTTCCTCTTCACGCTCGTCGCGGCGCGGGCGATCGGTCTCATCGGCACGAACCCCGTCTCGGGCATGACGCTCGTGACCCTCATCATCACGAGCGTGATCCTGGCCAGGATGGGTCTCTCCGGCGAGCGGGGGATGTTCGTCGCGCTCATCATCGGCGGCGTCGTGTGCACGGCACTCGCCGTGGCGGGCGCGTTCGCCACGGACCTCAAGATCGGCTACTGGATCGGCTCGACCCCGCGCAACCAGCAGATGTTCAAGTTCTCGGGTGTCCTCGTCTCGGCGGCGGCCTGCGCGCTGGCGATGATGCTCCTCGGGAGCACGTACACCTTCGGCTCCCAGCAGATGCCGGCGCCCCAGGCGTCCGCGATGCGCGAGATCATCGTCGGGCTCATGGGTGGGGGAGCCGGGGTCCAGTGGATTCTCTTCGCCTTCGGCGTCATCATATCTGTGATCCTCGCGCTCTCGGGCGTGCCGGCGCTGGCCTTCGCGCTCGGGATGTATCTCCCGATCCAGCTCAACACGGCCGTGCTCCTCGGCGGATTCATTGCGTACCTCGTCGGAAAGAGCACGAGGGACGAGAAGATCGCGAAGGAGCGCGGGGAGCGTGGCGTCCTCGTCGCGTCGGGCTACATCGCGGGAGGCTCGATCGCGGGGGTCGTCGCGGCGGTCATCGCGGCCTCGGGCTGGCAGGCGCGCCTCACCGTGCCCTGGCCCGGCACGAGCCTCGACTCGTGGGGGGAGATTCTCGCGATCGTCATGGTTGCGCTTCTCTCGGTGTTCATGTACCGGTACTCGACGAGAAGCAGCCACGCGAAATAGTTTGAACCGGCGTGGGGCGCCGCGAGGCGGGGGCCTGCGTAACAGCGCGGACGTGCAATGAAGCGGGATCCTGAAAATCCCACGTACGATCATAGCCTGGATACCCTGTGCTCCGAGGCGGGGTACACGTTCCAGCGGGAGAAGTACGGCCCGAAGCTCGCCTTCATGAAGAAGTACTTCGGCGAGCGATTCGGGTCGATCTCGCTCCTCGACGTCGGCGTGGGCTACGGCGTGTTCCTCAAGATCGCCGCCGAGGACTACGGTCTCCGCAATCTCTCCGGCATGGATCCGTATCCGAAATCGATCGAGATCGCCACGTCGATGACGACGGCGCGGATCGAGCTCGGAAGCCTCTTCGACGAAAAATGGCCTTTCGCGGAGCATTCCTTCGATGTAATCACGTGCTTCGACGTTCTCGAGCATCTGGAGAAGCCCGATGAGTTTTTCGTCAACGCTGGGCGCTACCTCCGAGACGGCGGCATCGTCCTCATCTCGACGCCCAACAAGGGGCTTCCGTACCGGATGCGCTCGATCCCGCTCATCGGCTTCCCCGACACGAACCCGACGCACATCAACGTGCAGCCCCCTTCATATTGGGAAAATGCCGCCGAGCGCAGCGGCTACGAGATCGTCTCGTCATGGAAAGGCGAATATCTCACCCACATCAGGCTCGTTCCGAAGATTATCACGGTGCTCTGCGCGGCACTCCGAATCGATGCCCGGAAAGTGCCCCTCGTGAACGCCTTCGAGCAGGCCTTCGTCATGGTCGTACGGCCGGCGAATCAAAAGGTGCAGGCGTGATAGGCAAGACGGTTTCTCATTACAGAATCATCGAGAAGCTCGGCGAGGGCGGGATGGGGGTCGTCTACAAGGCCGAGGACACGAGGCTCCACCGCTTCGTTGCGCTGAAGTTTCTCCCTCCCCGCGTGAGCGACGAGGAGGCAACGCAGCGCTTCGTCAACGAGGCGCACGCGGTGTCTGCCCTCGACCATCCGAACATCTGCGCGATCCATGAAATCGATCAGACCGACGACGGGCAGATGTTCATCGTGATGCCCTGCTACGAGGGCGCATCGCTCGAAACGATGATCGGAAGGGGGCCCCTCGGCATCGAGGAGGCGCTCGGGGTCGCAAGCCAGATCGCGAGAGGCCTCGCGAAGGCTCACGAGAAGGGGATCATCCACCGGGACGTTAAGCCGGGGAACATTCTCGTAACTGGGGACGGGCTCGCGAAGATCGTCGACTTTGGTCTCGCGAAGCTCGTCACGCAGACAAAGCTCACACGAATGGGAACGACGCTCGGCACGGTCAGGTACATGTCGCCGGAGCAGGCGCGGGGGCAGGATGTCGACGAGCGGAGCGACATCTGGTCGCTCGGCGCCGTTCTCTACGAGATAGTGACGGGAATGCCGCCTTTTCGGGGGGAACACGAGCAGGCGATCATCTACTCGATATTGAATGAAACGCCTGAGCCCGTCGAGCGTCTGCTTCCGGGGGCGCCGAGGGGTCTCGATCGAATCGTGACGAGGGCGCTCGCGAAAGACCCCGCTCAGCGGTGCCAGCGCATGAGCGAGATGGCGGACGATCTCGATCTTCT
>JBEKAW010000039.1:0-12814 GCA_050015715.1 Candidatus Krumholzibacteriaceae bacterium | reverse complement strand
GAACGGCGATCCGCGACTGGATCCCGTCGGCGTCGACCTTGACGTCGACCTTCTTCTCCGGCTCCTTCTTTTCGGCATCCTTCTTCCCGGCATCCGTCTTCTTGTCCGATTTATCCTTGTCCGCCTTCTCCTTCTCGGGCGCCTTCCCCGCCTCGCTCATCTTCACCTCGTCGCTCTTCGGCTCGAAGGGCGACTTCGTCTCCTTGGCGAGGGTGACGAGGTAGATGCCGGCGAGGTCGCGGTAAATGTGATTGTATTCGAGCTGGCCGTAGGTCGGGGAGAAGCTCCGGTTCGAGACGAAGAACAGATACTTGCCGTCGGAGCTGAAGGCCGGAGTGTCCGAGTCGAACCAGCCGTCGGTGATTTCAATCGTCTGCTTGCTCTCGAGCCCATAAAGCTGGATCGTCGTCATCCGGGTCTCTTCGGGCTTCGCGTACGCGATCCATTTGCTGTCGGGGGACCAGCAGTAGTCGTGCATCTCCCACTGGGTCGCCTGGACCACGAGCGTCGTCTTCCCCGTCGCCACCTCCACGTACTCGAGGCGCTGCTTCTTGTCCGCCCAGAGGAGCATCTTGCTGTCGGGAGACCACAGGATCTCGTATTTGTAGTTGTCCCCGTTGTTCGTGATCTGCTTCGCGGGGCCGCTCCCGTCCTGCGGCATCATCCAGATCTCGTCTTCACCCGAGGCGTCCGAGACATAGGCGATCCATTTCCCGTCGGGGGACCATTTGGAGTTCCGCTCGTGGACGCCGGGGGTGCGGGTCAGGTTCCTCGTGTTCCCGTACTTCGCCGGGACGGTGAACACGTCCCCCCGGGCGCCGAACAGCGCGCGGTTCCCGTCAGGAGAGATCTCGTAATTCGTGACCTCTTTCGACACGTCGCGCAAGCCCCCGCGGCCCGAAACGAAATCCTCATCGATCACGATGCTGAGCTTCTGCGTCTGAGCTGAGGCGAGATCGAAGCGGTAGATGTAGCCGCCGTTCTCGAAGACGATCGCGTTGTCGCCGAGCGAGGGGAACTTGACGTCGAAGTCCGTGAAGTCGGTCAGCTTCTTGGTCTCGTGCGTGCCGAGATCGAGGACATAGAGATTCATTCTCTTGTTGTCGTCCCTGTCGGAGAGGAAGTAGATCTTGTTCCCGACCCACATCGGGTACACGTCCTGGGCCGGATTATCGGTGAGGTTGGTCGTCGTCTTCGTCGCGAAATCGTACAGCCAGATGTCGTCGGCCTGGCCGCCGCGGTAGCGCTTCCACGTGCGGAACTCGCGGAAAATGCGGTTGTAGGCCATCTGCTTGCCATCGGGCGAGAACGAGCACCAGGCGCCGCGGGGGAGCGGGAGCTGCGTCGAGAGGCCCCCGGCGGCCGGCACCTCGAAGAGCTGTCCCTTGAAATCGTTCCACTCTATCTGCCGCGAGCGGTAGATGAGGGTAGCGTTGTCCTTCCATGTCATCACGATGTTGTTCGGTCCCATCCGGTCGGAGACGTCGTCCCGCCCGAGAGTCGCGGTGTAGGTGACGCGCCGCGGGACGCCGCCTTCCGCGGGCATGACGTACACCTCGGTGTTCCCGTCGTACTGTCCCGTGAAGGCGATCGTTTTTCCGTCAGGCGAGAAACGGGCGAACATCTCGTAGCCGATGTCGCTCGTGAGCCGCCGGGCCACGCCCCCGGTCGCGGAGACGGTGTAGAGATCCCCCGCGTAGGTGAACACGACCTGGTTGCCGTGCACCGCGGGGAAACGCAGGAGTCGCGTCTCCGTCTGAGCGGCGAGCGGCAGAGAGACGAGCAGAATCAGAGCGACGAGGCAGAGGGTACGCAGACGAATCATGGGAAGGCTCCTCTGGTGAAGGGTGAAACGCGGACGGTACAAGTCGAAGGATTCTAGGGGAAATTCGGGCGCTTGTCAACCGGCGGATGCGCCCGGCACTGGAGGCCCGGCTAGAAGGATAGCGCGCTCTGAAGGGTGACCATGAAGGTGCCGTTCTCCGTGAGGTAGAGCGTCGGATAATGCTTGTCGAGATTCATCGCCCTGTTCGTGTGGCTGATCGCGATCGTCGTGCCCGGAGCCGGCGCCCATCCGATTCCGAGATTGTAGAACGGGTAGAGAAAAGGATCCTCGTTGGAGACTTCCAGGTAGTTGAAATCGAGATTGCATATGAGCGAGCAATTGCCCGGCAGCTTGTACGTCGCATCGGCGCGAAATATGAAGGTTTGCACGTCCCGCCCCGCATAATCCGTATATACGGCCCACTGGCTGAATGGCCGGAAGAACTCGTTGAGAGGATACAGCTGCGATCCCGTGAAATTCCATAAGCCGCACCCGGTGTATCCGTCGTATCCTCGATAGAGGAAGCACCCTCCATCGTACGTGCGTCCTTCGTTGAAATAGCGGCCGTAGTACCTGTACTCGCCCGTCAGGCTGAGGTCGAGCCTCTCTTTCAGCTCGCCTCGATACGTGCACCCGACGAGATCGGCGCAGCGTTTGATGCCTCCGAACGATGGATCCTCGACGCTCCGCACCCCGAGCTGGCTGTAGAGACGGATCATGTCGCCCCAGCGAAGGGCGCCCGACACGTTCATCCCGTTCTCAGGGAGTCCATTCACGTCGTCGGCGCCCCCCAGATACTTGACATACCCCGCGCTCATGTTCAGCTTCAGCCGCGCGCCGAGGGGCACGTCCTCGACCGACACCGTATAATCAGCCTCGTCATCGATGTTGAGCCCGATTCCGACCCACAGATCGCTGATATGGTCCGCGCTCACCTTGAGGTTCTTCCACTTCAGGTGGAGATGGTAGCCCTGAAGGTCCATGTTGTATATGGTCAGCCCCTCGTACAGCTTATGATCCTCATAGTTGCCGCCCTCAAGTCCGGCGCGGAACGTCTGCCCGGCGACGGCGAATGACGTGTCGACGGACGCGAAGAACGTGGGCACCACCGCGATGTTCTGCGTCGCGTACGTGCCGAAGGACGTACCCCGGTGCTCCATGATCAGCTTGCAGAAGAGCCTGAGCCCGGCGTTGCGCGCCTCCACAGCCACATGCGTCCAGATGGCCCCGTGCATGAGCGGGTTGTCGGTGAGGTAGTCCGTTTTCAACTCGGGGTAGTACGCCACCATGAGAGCATGGTGTCTCTCGTTGCTTATGTACGCGGGCATTCGAAGCTTGATCGAATCATCGGGACAGTACGCCTGATCGATGAACCCTCCCGTGAGGGCAAAGCCGATATCCCAGACGCCGAACTTCGTCGACCGTTCCTTCGCGGTCAGATTCGAATGGAAGATCATCAGAGCGAGAACGAGCATGATGAGCTTCGAGCATCTTCCAGCGGCAGTCACGAGCAGTTCCTTCCCGATTGTCATTGGAACGATCCTATGAACCAAATCGGGGGAAGGGTACTCCGTTTGTGCCGGAGAGACAACGCAAATTATCCCTCGGACCATTCGCCCGCCCTCGCTCCCGGATGTTGAAAGGCGCTCGTTAACGGCGTATACTCGTTCGGTGAAAAGAACCGCCCGAATACGGGGCTTTGCGCCGCTCCTCGCCGCTCTCCTCCTCGGCGGCTGCGTGAGAAACGACGTGGTCCAGCCCGAAGGAACGAACATTCTCTGGGAAGAGGTGGCGTATACCCTCCAGCATCAGATCACCTGCATGGCCATCGATCCCGGCGGGAGGATATTCCTGGGAACGTACGATTACCGACAGGGTTTTTCACTCAGCGAGAGCGTATTATATGTCTCTTCGGACAACGGCGAGACCTGGGTGAAGAACGAGACGGGGGATTTCGACATGGAGGGCCTCGCCGTCGACTCGGAAGGGCGCCTCCTCGCCACGGATGGTCGCAGGATCATCCGGTCCCTCGACCATGGAGAAACCTGGGAGGCCCCGAGTCTCAACCTTTACATCTCGGGCGGCCTCGCATTCGTCGTGGATTCCAGCGACGACATCTACGTCTGGACCGCCCATAGCGGCATCTACTTCTCCAGCGATCATGGCGGCAGCTGGACACAGATAGGCGGAGCAATTACCGCGGCGGGCCAGCTGATATCACTCGCCGTGAGCTCGAAGGGTTGTCTCTACGCCGTCGCGGGCGAGACCCTCTACAGCAGCTGCGACCGCGGCGCGTCCTGGACGGAGCTGCAGGATGTTCCCTGGGATGAGCTCTATGGGCAAGTGGCAATCGACTCCAAGGACCGCATCTTCGTCAACGATCTCTTCACCCTCTACGTCTACAGCTCAACCGACGACGGCAAGACCTGGACCGCGCACAAATGGCCGCCAAATTGGTGGATAGATCAGCTCTCGATCGACGGAAGAGGGCGGCTCTACGCCGAGTGCAACTCCAGATTGTACGTGTCGGATGACGGCGGCGACAGCTGGGCTCTGGCTTTGAGCCTCAAGACCTGCTACCTGCACCAGTTCGCGTCGAACGCCGCGGGAGATATGTTCGCGGCCGGATACTGGGGACTGAGCCGCTCGATCGATAACGGCGCGACCTGGGAAATGCTCGGTTTCAGCTACTACCCGGCGGCCGATATCGCGGTCGACAGGACCGGCCTCCTTTACACCGGTCTGCAATGCGGCGGCGTCTACCGCTCGACCGGGGACCTCCAGAGCCCGGAGAGATTCAGCACGGGCCTCCCGGACGTCAGGCTGTATTGCCTCGCGAGCGCGGGGGACTCGACGTTGATGGCCGGAACCTCGGGCGGCGTCTATATCTCTCCCGAAGACCGGCCTGCCTGGTCGCTCGCCGGACCCGAGGGGAATTACATCAAGAAACTGTTCGCCCTTCCCGGCGACAGCATCGCGGCCTTTGGAAAAGGCATGTTCATTTCAGCCGACGGGGGAAAGAATTGGAGCGAGATCGGTCTCGATGGCTACAACGTACTGGCCCTTGTTCGAACCGCGGGCGGCAGGCTGCTCGCGGGAGCGAACTTCGGAGGGGTCTTCCGGTACACTGGCCAGGGAATACTGTGGGACCAGATGAACGGCGGGCTGAGCGATTTGCGCGTGAACGCCCTTGCCGTCACGCGCAACGGAGACATCCTGGCCGGAACGGACACGGGCATATTCATTTCGTCGAATGAGGGTGCATCCTGGAGGCGCTACTCAAAGGAGAAGACCCAGATCACAAACGTGCTCGTGGTGGGTAAGGACGTCTTCTTCGGATCCGAGGAGGGCGTGCTCTGGACGAGGACGGACGGGTCCGCGATAAGCCTGCAGAACGGCGGCCTCTCGCCCATCGATATAAGCACCGTTCGCGCGATCGCGGCGGATCCCCGCGATTACCTTTTCCTTTTCACCGCCAGGGGCGTTTTCAAGAGCTCGCAACCGACAAAGGAGCTGTCGCCGTCCGGTATCTGACGGGAGTCCGATTGATGTTTTCGGCGGCGCTCGCGGCGTCCGTGCTCTGCCAGTCGTGTGTCAGGGACGTGGAGCTTCCGGAGGAGGTGCAGAGCGACTGGACGGACATCCCGATTCCGCCGGTTGTATCCATGACCGCCGACGCATGCGCCTCGGACGGGCATGGAACGCTCTTTATAGGGGCAAGTGAGCAGCCCACTGTGTGGCGGTCGACCGATCAGGGACAGACGTGGACGGAAAAAGACCTCGGCATCAATCCCTGCTGCGATGTGATGGCCCTTCTCGCAAAAGGAGGCGGAATCGTTTTCGCCGCTCTTTCGGGCGGGGGCGTCTTCATCTCCCGCAATAACGGCGACAGCTGGACTCAGGTCAACAACCATCTGACGGATCTCAAAGTCCTGTCGCTCACGGCCGGGGCCGACGGCGAAATCATAGCCGGCACGGCCAACGGTAAGATATTCCGCTCGGGAGATAACGGCGCCCTGTGGGTCGAGGTGCAAGGGGACTCGATCAGCTCGTCCGTGCTCGCCCTCGTCGCCGATTCCGCGGGCACCATCTACGCGGGGTGCGCGTCGCAGGGCGTCTTCTTCTCGACGGACAATGGCCAGACGTGGACTCAGTCATCGAACGGCATGGGGAACGCCTATATCCGCTGCCTGGTGATCGGCACCGGAGGATCTATCCTGGCTGGAACGGGTAGCGGCAGGATATACCGGTCCCCGGGAGCGGGAGAGCCGTGGGTTCGGATCGGAAACACCGTGACTTTCGCCGAAATCCTCGCGATTGCGACGGATCGAGCGGGAGACATATTCGCCGGCACGTCCGGAGCCGGAGTGATCTGCTCGCGAGACGGTGGCGCCTCCTGGGAGAGGGCGGATACCGGTTTGCAGGGGCTCACTGTCTTCTCACTTCTGGATGCGGATGACGTTCTGCTGGCCGGCACACTATCCGATGGCGTTTTCCGCTCGACTGACGGGGGAAGGAGCTGGATCTCGCCGAAAGATTATCGCCCCGTTGAGTCCGAGCTCTATTATTACCTCTGGTCGGACAACTCTCTGTCGGTGGACAGCATCGGCACCTATTACCTTCTCAACCGTCAATCGATCTCCAGATCCAGAGACGGCGGCAAGACGTGGGTCCGGGCTTGTAACGGGGTCAGGTGGAATCTGAATTGTCTCGCGATCCATCCGAACTCTTCGATTTTCGCCGGCACCGATGAGGGCATCTTCATCTCGAAGGACTCGGGCGACAGCTGGTCCAAGGCGGATACCTTTCCGGAGAATTCAATTACAGTGAACGCTCTCGAAGTGGCGAGAAACGGCGCAATATTCGGACTGACCGACGACGGCGTCTTGAGATCCGCGGACGGCGGTTCCTCCTGGGAATACGTATTCAAAGGAAAAACGGCGACCTCGATCAGCGCCGGTTCCGCCGGCTGTGTCTATCTTGGCACCGTCTATGGAGGAGTGATGGGATCGACGGATTACGGCGATACATGGCGACGCATGACGGACAGCCTCGAGATCTATTCGGTCGACGCCGATCGTGTCGGCAACGTGTTTGCTACGTGTAGCGCCGGGATCCTCCTCTGCTCCCACGACGGGGGCGCTAGCTGGAAGACGGTCCAGATGGAAAAGGGTTATTCGTACGAGGTGGTTGCGGCTCCCGGCGGAGAGGTCGCGATAGTCCTGAATCGCAGCTACGGCGCGCTCTATATATCAAGGGATTGCTTTTCGAGCCGGAGGGTGGTCAATACTCCCTACTCGAATGCCTTGGCCTTCCTGAGCCCCGACGGCTACCTCTTCATCAGCGAGCAGTCTCCTCCCGCGCTGCATCGAAGCAGGAACGCCCTGTTCTGACGGCCGCAGCGGCCCGCGTTTGACGCCCAGCCGTCCTCCCGCAGCTCCGCCTTTTTCCGCTTGACAGGCGGCCTTGCCTGTGTCTAGCTTGGGGCCATTCACAAAAAAGTGGATTCCCAGAGAAAGGAGAGAACATGTGTCGAAAGACAGGTCTCTGGATTCTCGTCGTCGTCCTGCTGCTGCCCACTCTTTCCTGCACCCGCCTGCCGGAGAGCTCGGCCCAAAAGGGAGTGATGGTGGGTTCAGCCCAGCTGCCGAATTCGGACTCAATCCCGTCTCAATGGGGAAAACTGGTCTCGGTGACCTCGAACCCCGCATATCCCGGTTGGTCCCAGCTCTGGTTCGAGGACGAGACCAGCACGATTCGAATGGTGGCGTTCAACCTCCAGACCAAGCAGCTCGGTGCGAATGCCATAGTGCTTGCACGGAAGTAAGGAGGTAACCACGATGCAGCGATTAACCAGTATCGTAAATCGAATCCTTTTCGTAATAGCGTTTGTCCTGGCGGGCCTCGCCGCCTGGGAGAAGTTGGCGCAGGCGTTTGGCTATACGCTCTTGAGAAGCTCTTTCAACCCGTCGCGGCTTCTGGAGTACTCCGCCATCGCCTTGTTCTTCGTGATGGCCCTCGAGCTGCGAGAGATCAAGATGTCGCTGCGCGCGAAAGGGTCGAGCTAGGACAGGAGCGCCTTTAGTCTCGATCCCATCTCGATGAAGGAACGGATCTCCGCCGGCTTGATGAGCTTTCGGTGCCGGTAGAGAATGAGCGTGCTCCCGTCCCCCTCCATCGTGATGCCGTGCTCTCTTTCGATGAACGCGATCAATTTCTCGCTGAAGAAGTTTCGAATCTGATACTCGTCGTCCCCGCGCAGCGAGTATGCCTTCGAGAAGTCAGGATGCGCCTCGAAGCTGATGTCCTTGTGCCCGAAGAAGGCCTCGACCTTGTCCCACACGTGCTCGGGGCGAAGGCAGAAATGGGGCAGCGGCCGCCCCGCGACGTTCAGGCTCAGCACCGTCTGCCGGCGCTTTTGCCGCTCCTTGCTCCCGCCGATCGTGTAGGAGTAGTCGAAAAGCGCCACGCCCGCGTTATCCCCCGAGCCCCGCATGAGATTTCTGAAACGCTTCGAGCGCCCGTGGGCGAAGAGCCGGAAGTTGCCCATGCTCGTTCGCAGGGTGTCGTCCGCGTCGGAGGCGAAGCTCCATCGCATCTCGGTCGCGACCTGCCCCAGCGCTTCGCGCCGTTTCTCCCGGACCTGACGCCGCCAGTAGAAGAAGCCGCCCCAGAGCGCGGCCGCCGCGAGAATGACCAAGGCCAGTTCAAACGTGCTCATATCTTCTTCAAACCTCCATGCGCCTTGCTTGCGCCGCTACCGCAGGAGAATCATCTTGTGCGAGAGGATCTCCTTCCCGGTGCGCAGCCGATAGAAATACACGCCCGAGCTCACCGAGCTCCCGCGCGCATCGAACCCCCGCCATTCGACAGAGTGGGTGCCCTTGTCCTCGCGCGCCCCGTCGACGAGCCTCGAGAGGAGGCGCCCCGACGAATCGTACACCTCGAGCGTCACCTCGGCCGCGACCGGCATATAGTAGCTTATCGTCGTCGACGGATTGAACGGGTTCGGGTAGTTCTGATACAGCGTGAGCGGCAGGGCCGGCGTCGAGATCGGATCCGTCTCGAAGAGCGTCCGCGTCTCCGCCCCCTCGACCATCGAGACGCGATACCGGTACGTCGTGCCCGGCTCGACGCTCCGGTCGACGACGGAGAAGGCGAGCGCCTCGCGCGCGACCTCGACCGACGGGAGCTCCGCGAACTCGCCGTCCCCGCTCGAGCGAAGCACGAGGAACGAGGCCGACTCATCGACCTCCGAGAGCTTCCATGATACCTCGATAGCCGATTGCTTCAGCGCGGCCGCGAAGCCCGTGAGCAACGTTCCGACCTTGACGTCCTCGGGCCTGAGAAGCGCCGGGGGCCCCATGTTTCCATGTCGGTCCACCGCGATGAGCTTGTAGAAGTAATGGTATGAAAATACCCAGGCCCCATCGAAGAGCGTCGGCTCGCTCGTGGTCCCGATGCGATTCGATTCGTCGGGCGCGAATGAAGCGTCGGTGCCGCGGTAGACGTTGTAGCGCCCCATGTCCGGTGCGCCGTTCTGCGTCCAGGTAAGCGAAAGCCCGTGAGGCGACGCCATCTCGGCCCCCGCAAATCCCGCCGTGACCCCCGGCGCGAGGTTGTCCACCGAGTAGCCGGTGTCGGGCGCGGACGCGACGAACATCCCGGCCGTCGTCGTGTGCGCCGTCACGATATAAGTTTCCCAGGGAACTCCAGCTTCCGTCGAATCGTTCTTTGTCGGAACTGCGGCGTTGTATATCGTATCGCGCGTCGCAAGCCAGAATCCGACCGCTTCCCACTCTCCCGGCGGGAGCCCGAGGGTCACGGCCTGCGACTTGCTCACGCGCACTCCCTTCGCCGTCGTGGGGTCGGAGAGGAGGGCGACGAGCCTCGAGTGGTCGATCGCGGGCGTCTTCACCGCGCTCGAGGAAGCCGCGTTCGGCCCAGGCCCCGGACCTCCGATCAGTCTCCACACGTTGTAGCCTAAGATCGGGGTCGTGGTCTCGCTCGCCGCATCGAGCGTGGACGCTCTCGTTTTGATCCGCACCCAGCCCCCCTGATCCTGCGGCACGTCGAGGCACGAGATGATGACCGGCTCGGGGCTCCCCGGGAGCCCGGCCGGCCCGACGCGCTGGCAGTAGGTATCCGAGTAGCCATCCTGGGCCCGGTAATCTTCCCAGACGATGATCACGCCGCCGCGTCCGTCGGAGGCGAGATCTTGGCCATACTGCAAGTCCGCCGCGAGACACACGGCCGTGCCCTTCGGTCCCCAGAGCACGTTGCCGTTATGATCCAGCCTCTGGGCCCAGATATCGGTCACCCAGGTCGAAGTGTCGTACACGTCCAAGGCCGCTATGATTCCGCCTGACCCGTCGGCAACGAGGCGGGGGATATCGTTCCCGTATACCGGGAACACCATCACGCCGTTTTGCTGCCACGCGAGAGCGCCGTCCGCGTCGAGGCGCTGCGCATACACGGGATAATTCTCGCTGTCCCGCTCGTCAATCCAGGCGATGATCGCGCCCCCGGAGCCGTCATCCGCGACCTGCGGGCTGTATTTATAGGAGGAATAGGGGCAAACAAGGACGCCGTCGGTCTGCCAGAGCATGGATCCGTCCGAACCGATCTTCTGGGCATAGACGTCCGCCCATCCATTGCGGTAATCGTACCATGTGACGCAGGCGCCACCGCCGGAAAGCGCCGCAAGCGTGGGAGCGTACGGGTAGCCTAACATCCCGCGGATGAGAACCGCGCCCGGCCCCCACAGGAGATTGCCGTTGTTGTCGATCCGCTGACCATAGATTTCCCAGTCGCCGTTGCGCGTGTCTTCCCACACCATGATGGCGCCCCCCGAGCCGTCCGGCACCACGCTCAAGTTCGCCTGATCCCCCATAGACGTATCGACGGGCATGCCGTCCGCCGCCCACAGGGTGTCGCCGTCCGCGGTCACCCGCTGGGCGTAAATGTCGTAGTTGCCCTCGCGGTAGTCCTCCCAGATGATGATCGCGCCCCCGGCGCCATCCGGAACGATGGAGGGCATGGTCTGATCGCCGTCTTCCGCACAGATCGGGATACCATTGTCCGCCCAGTGAGCGATCCCGGTCCCATCAACCCTCTGCGCATAGATGTCCCACTCGCCGAAGCGGAAATCCTGCCATGTGACGATCCCGCCGCCCGTGCCGTCGCTGATGAACTGCGGCGCCGTCTGATCTCCATCGGCCGTGCATATGGGCACGCCTCCCGGGCGGATGTTCCCGTCGCGGTCCACCCTGTTGCCGTAGATATCCCAGCTAGTGCCGCTCCGGTAGTCCATCCAGACCATGGTCGCCCCCTGCGACCCGTCCGAAATGATTCTTTGGCCGGTTTGATTGTACTGTTCGCCGCAGACGAGGACGCCGTTTGTCACCCACAGCGCCCATGCCGGGGCGGCGGCGAGAATGAGGCAGAGAGCAAGAAGCATACATGCGATACCGTAACGCTTGGCCATGCGGACACCTCCTGATAGGGTTTTGGAGCTTGTTCGCCCCAAAGCGTGATGACACAGTCCCCGTTGCTGAGCGCCGCGGGCAGTATACCAATTGCACGAGAAATTCAAACTAATTTTGATTTGCCGGGGGCGGGGCGTCAGGCGCAAGCAAGGGCAGTCCGGACACTGCGGCGCCGGCGGCTAGAACCCCACGCCGAGCTCGAGCATGAATGTGCTCGTGGTCTCCGCCTTCCCGATCACGCCGTGGAGCTTGATCGCGATCTCCGGCTCGCAGCCGCCCATCGGGAAGCTGACGCCTATCCCTGCGTCAGCGCGCATGCCGACCGAAGCTTCCATGAGCTTGATGACCTTCGGATAATGGCTGTATACGGCGGCATCGTACTGGAGCATCGTGGCGTTCGACGCGACGCCATACGCTCCCGCGGTCGCATCCAGAAACAGCCGTGGAGTACCTTTGCGGGGCTCCGCCGTCCAGAAGCGATTCGTCTCTGCGGCGCCGATGAGCCATGTGCGCCCCGAGGTCTTCCACGTGAATGGCGACCCTTCGGGAGCTTCCTTCGCCGGGCGCCAGAGATCGCAGAAGATAGCGACGCCCGACTCGACGTGCCGGCTCGAGCTGCGGCGCACTGACAGCGCCGCCTGGTAACCGGTGCTCCATCTATCATCCGTGACGACGAACGGGCCCGCGTCGATATTCCATTTCGTGCGGGGGGGCGGAGGCGCCGGCCCCGGCTTGAGGTCGACCTGGATCGGCAACTCGACATCCGCCCACCGCTTTCCGGGGATGATGGCCCCGGCAACGCTCCCGAGGACCATGCCGGCGACTCCTCCCAGCACGCCAAGGGTGAAACCTCCGAGCGCCGGCCCGGGGCTAAAGCACAATTCCTGCGTTGATCCGCCGGCGCACCCGGGCCCGGATCCGAGAATTGCGCCCGCAATGAAGCCGGCCGCCCCCCCGAGGAGAAAGCCGATGCCGGCTCCATGAGCCGCCCCTCTGCCCGTGGATCTCGGAATGAGGGTCTTGAAGCAATGGAGATCGCCCAGAGCGATCGCGAATGGAGCGGAGTCTCTCTTCTCGCTTACGATGAGCGTATCACCTCGACGGTCCCGAAACCAAAAGACCCGCCGTGGACACTCGGCCTCGCGGCTGAGGCGGAGCCTGTCGCCGCTATGCAGCTCGAGCTTCGTCTGCGCCGGCGCACGGGCAGGGAGAAGCGCGCCGGCGACGAGGACAAGCACGAGCCTTCGCGCCATTCTCCACAGCGCCCGTCGCATAGGAATTGCAGCGTTCATTGTAGACTGCGGACCGAGCAGCGGGGCTTCCACCCCGCGCCCCCTATTTCGGATAGTACGTCACGACGAGGGACGGGATGTAGTTCCCTTCCTCGACGCGGGCGGTCTCTTCCTTCTTCCCGATCGCGATTGGCGTCTCGGCGAGCTGGTACTTCATGCTCGGCCAGTGGCAGACCTCGACCTTCACCGTGTACGTGCCGGGCTTCACG
>JBEKAW010000038.1:0-12929 GCA_050015715.1 Candidatus Krumholzibacteriaceae bacterium | reverse complement strand
CCTCGAGGACATCGCGCTCGAGATCGATTTCCCGCTCGGGGGGCTTTCGAGCGGGTTCCGGTGGCCGGACGCCGGCGTCTTCTTCCTGAGCGAGGAGGAGGTGTTCGGGCGCTATCACCGGCCGTACCACACGCCTCCCGCCCGCAGCAGGTCGCTCACGTACGATCCCTCCCACTTCCAGCCGGGGGATTTCGTCGTCCACGTGAGTCACGGCATCGGACGCTATATGGGCATGCGCGTCCTCGACATCGACAGCGGGAAGACGGAGTGCCTCGATATCCGCTACGGCGGCGAAGACCACCTCTTCATACCTGTGGCGCAGCTCCGTCTGCTGGAGAAATACGTCGCGGCGGAGGACTCCGCGCCGCAGCTCGACCGGCTCGGGAGCGCGTCGTGGGGGCGCGCCCGGGAGCGGGCGCGCAGAAGCGCCGAGAAGATCGCGCGCGACCTTCTCGAGGTCTACGCCGCGCGGCAGATCGCGAAGGGCTACGCGTTTCCGCCCGACAAGCCGTGGCAGAAGGAGATGGAGGCGTCCTTCCCATACGAGGAGACCGAGCACCAGCTCCGCGCCACCGAGGAGGTCAAGCGCGACATGGAGTCGACGCGGCCGATGGACCGGCTCCTGTGCGGCGACGTCGGCTTCGGGAAGACCGAGGTCGCCGTGCGCGCGGCCTTCAAGGCGGCCCTCTCGGGCAAGCAGTGCGCGATCCTCGTTCCGACGACCGTGCTCGCGATGCAGCATTTCAGCACCGTGACGGAGCGCCTCGAGGGCTACCCGGTGAACGTCGCGATGCTGAGCAGGTTCATCTCGAGCGCGAAGCAGAAGGAGGTCATCGAGGCGGTGAAGGGGGGCGCCGTCGACATCGTCGTCGGGACGCACAGGCTCGTCTCGAAAGACGTCGCGTTCAGGGACCTCGGGCTCGTCATCATCGACGAGGAGCACCGCTTCGGCGTGCGCCACAAGGATTCGTTCAAGCGGATGAAGATGGCGGTCGACGTCCTCAGCATGACGGCGACGCCGATCCCCCGCACCCTCTCGATGGCGATCTCGGGCATCCGGGATTTTTCCGTCATCGACACCCCGCCGCGGAACCGGCTGCCCATTCACACGGAGATTCTGTCCTTCGACGACGCGAGCATCCGAGACGCCGTCATGCGCGAGGTCGACCGCGGCGGCCAGGTGTTCTTCGTCCACAACCGCGTGCAGTCGATCGCGGTCATGGAGGGCTTCCTGCGGCGGCTTCTCCCGGACCGCGTGCGGATTTCCCACGCCCACGGGCAGATGCACGAGCGGGAGCTCGAGCGGCGCATGATCGATTTTCTCGAGCGGAAGTTCGACGTGCTCGTCTGCACGATGATCATCGAGGCGGGGCTCGATTTCCCGAACGTCAACACGATCATCATCAACCGCGCCGACCGTTTCGGGCTCGCCCAGATCTACCAGCTTCGAGGGCGCGTCGGCCGCTCGGACCGCAAGGCCTACGCCTACCTCCTCGTCCCGCGCGGGCGCACGCTGACGCCGACGGCCATGAAGCGGCTCCAGGCGATCAGCGAGTTCGACTACCTCGGCGCGGGGTACCGCATCGCGATGCGCGACCTCGAGATCCGGGGCGCCGGGAACCTCCTCGGCGTGGAGCAGTCGGGGAATATCGCGGCGGTCGGCCTCGACCTCTACACGCGCATGCTCAAGGAAGAGGTCGCGCGGCTCAAGGGGGAGCGCGTGGAGGCGGAGAGCGAGGTCCGCATCTCGGCGCCGCTCCCGGCCTATCTCCCCTCGGAGTACGTGCCGGATTCGGAGGAGCGGATGGATATCTACCGGCGGCTGTCGAGAGTCGTCTCCGCCGCGGAGGTCCGCGAGATGGCGGAGGAGCTTCGCGACAGGTTCGGGCCCGTGCCCGAGCCTGCCGCGAACCTTCTCAAGATCGTGGAGTTCAAGGCGCGCGCGGGAGTCGCGGGCCTCGAGAAGGTCGAAATCGACCGCTCGGGGGGGCTCAAGGCGAGCTTCATGAAGACCCGCGTGCCCGACAAGAGGCGGATCGCGGGAATCGTCGATCTCTTCCCCGGGCGGCTGACCTTCCATACGCGGGAGGGGTTCGGGATGACGCTGAAGGGCGCTCGCGCGGGGGAGGGGCGCCCCGACGGCATGGCGGACCTCGAAAAACTCTTGAAATTACTGGAATTTTCTGATAAATAGAATAGTTTAAACAGTATGGGGAAGACCCCGGCGGGGGAATTTCCCCTTGGATGGAGATGTGCGTCGCCGGCTCCCTCGGGGAGCCTTCGGTTTCAAAAGGAGAAATCAGGAGATGGGAAAGGAGCTCGCTTTGAAGAAGACGATTTTCTGTGTCGCGCTGCTCGCGCTCGTATTCTCCTTCGGATGCGGCAAGAGGGAGAACGTCGTCGTCGCAACCGTCGACGGCCGCAAGATCACCGTTGGAGATCTCGAGGGAGCGGGGGACAAGATCGCCGAGAAGTTCCTGCCCCGCACGAATGACCAGGCGGGCAAGATGGAGCTCCTCAACCACATGATCGACAAAGAGGTCATGGCGCTCACGGCGCTCTCCGCGGGGTACGAGAAAGACAAGGGGTTCGTCGACTTCTTCGAGAAGTACAAGGCCCAGTACGCCCTGGCGGCAATGGAGAATGTGTATATCAGGCAGAAGGTTACCGTTACCGATCAGGAGGCGAAGGACTACTTCGACAAGATGCACAAGGAGTACACGCTGAGCCAGATCCTCGTCTCGAGCGAGGACGAGGCCCGGTCGATCCGGGAGCAGCTCATGCACGGGGCGGATTTTGCGGAGCTCGCCAAGAAATATTCCCTGGGCCGCGAGGCCGGAGACGGGGGCCTCCTCGGAGAAAGCAGCATCGGATCGATGTTCTACTGGATCGAGGAAGCGCTCTTCACCGCGAAGGAGGGGGACATAACGCAGCCCCTCGAGACGCCGGAAGGCTGGACGATCCTGAAAGTCCACAAGATCAAGACGATCACCCCGGAAAAGGATCTGACCTATGCCCGGCAGAAGGTCAGAGCCGACAAAGAAAAGAAGATGATCGAGGGGATGAAACACAAGATCGAGAAGGAAATCGGCCTTCAGATCTTTCCCCAGGCGGTCGATATCGTATACAACAACCTGCCCCCTGATGTTCCGTTCGGGGATATCGTCGAGCACCGGGTGACGTACGACAACGCCCCGAAGCTCGAGATACCGGAGCAGTATCAGGACATGATCCTCGCCCAGTATTCGGAAGGCTCGTACAAGCTGAAGGATTACATGAAGATCTACGAAGATACCGGGCTCCCCGAACGGCCGCGGCGTCAGTACGGCAAGGAGAGCATCATCATGTCGATCCACAAGAAGATTTTCGACACGATGCTCCCCGTCTACGCCGAGAAGAACCTCAAGGTGTTCGAAATTCCCGAGGTCGCGAAGGATTTCCAGGAAAAGAAGGAGATGATCCTCGTCAGTCTCCTCTACAAGAATCAGGTCACGGAGCAGGCCACGGTGAGCGACCTGGACGTGCAGGACTACTACAACAAGCACAAGAACGAGCTTAACGAGCCGGAAAAGCGCGCCTTCTCCATCATCCTCGTGAGCGACAAGGCGAAAGCGGACCTCGTCGCCTCCCTCGCGAAGAAGGGAGAGAACTTCGCGAGCCTCGCGAAGAAGTACTCCGAGGATCCGTCGGCGGCCCAGAACAAGGTCAGCACGGATCTCGTTCAGAAGGGGCATTACCCCGATTACGACGAGAAGGCGTTCTCGATGGCCAAGGGCGAGGTGTCCGACCCGGTGCAGGTCCCGAGGGGATGGGCGGTCATAAAGGTCGATCAGATCGAGAAGCCTCAACCGCAGCCGTACGCGAACGCCGCATTCTCGATCAGGCAGGCGCTCCAGAGCCAGCAGGCGGAGAAGGTCATCACCGAAAAGCTCGCGAAATGGCGCAAGGACTATCCCATCAAGATCTACGATCGCAACCTGAAGAAAGTCGAGCTCAAGAAGACGCGGCCGTCCGACGCGGAGCTGCAGCAGAAGGAGCAGGAGCAGCAGAAGCAGCAGCAGTCGCTGCCGCCGGTTCAGTGAAGCGGACGCACGGTATCATGATCAGGGCGCGGGAGGCGACATTCGTTCTGCTCCTCGTGCTCGTCGCCGCGGCCGGGTGCGGGAAGGGGAAGAGGGAAGGCGCGAGACCCGAGGAGAAGACGGGAGAAATCGTCCGGGTCGGGAGCGCGATTCTCGCCGGCGATGATATCTCGAAGCTCGTCCCGGAGGACGAGCGCATTCCCCTGACATTCGATGAGCGGCGGTAGTTCGTCCGGCGGTGGGTCGACACGCAGGTCCTCTATCAGGAAGCCGTGCGCCGCGGCCTCAAGAACGACGCCTACGTCGAGGCGCGGCTCAACGAGCTCGAAGAGCAGTTCCTCGCCGATTACCTCGTGTTCACCGAGCTCCGCAAGCGCACGCGCGTGAGCCAGGAAGAGATAGAGGCGTACTACACGGCCCATGAGCGCGAGTACATGAACGAGTATCGCGTGAGCCAGATCCTCGTCGGGACGCTCGAAGAGGCCGAGAAGGCGAAGGCGCTCCTCAAGACGAAGAAATGGGCGTGGGTCGCGAGCCGCTACTCGGTGGACGCGACGGCCAAGCACGGCGGAGACCTCGGCTACCTCACGAAGGGGAACATGATCCCCGAGCTCGAGGCGGTCGTCTTCGGCATGAAGCCGGGGGAGACGACGGATGTCATCAAATCCGATTTCGGCTATCACATCTTCAGGCTCGAGGACGTGCGCGAGGCGCTCGTGGCGGTCAGTCTCGAGGACGTGCGGGAGCAGATCATGAACGTTCTCATGCTCGAGAAACGAAAGAACGCGTATCGGGCGCTTCTCGACTCGCTCAAGGCGCGCGCCGAAATACGCTACAAGGATCAATCCTACATGCGCGAAAGCGCTCCCGAGGCGGATACGCTCGGGAACGTCGAGGAAACGGACACGACGGGAAACCCCTGAAATCGAAAGAGGTGCTGCGATGTATCGATGGAAGAAGCTTGCACTCGCCGGGGCGGCGATCGCGGCGGCCGCGATAGTGGCGTCGGCGGCTCCGCCGCACGCCTTTGCCCGGACGAGCGCCGCCGACACGGCGGCGGCTGCGACCGGACAGGCGGCAGGAGGAGCGGCCGTCGTCGACCGCGTCCTCGCGACCGTCGAGGACCGGGCGATCATGCAGAGCGACGTGGAGAACGCGATCAAAAGCTATCTCGTGCAGGCCCAGCGCACCTCCCTGCCCCCCGACGAGGAGAAGAAGATACGCGAAATGGTTCTGAACAAGCTCGTTGGCGACGCGCTGCTCGTGCTCCAGGCGGAGAAGGACAACATCAAGGTCGAGGACAAGGATGTCGACGGGGCCGTCGACAAGCAGATCGAGGACTTCAAGACCCAGCTGGGCGGCGACGACGCGTTCAACAGACAGCTCGAGACAGAAGGTCTCACCCTCGACGCTCTCCGCACGATGTACCGCGAGCCGATCAGGGACCAGCTGCTTAGAACCGGCCTCATACGGGAAAAGATAGGGCCGGATATCCACGTGACGGATGCGGACGTTCAGGAGTACTACAAGGCCCACCTCACGGAGCTTCCGCAGCGGCCCGAGACCGTGACGCTCGCGCACATTCTCATCGTGCCGAAGCCCTCCGACGCGGTGCTCACCAAGGCGCACGACAAGATCACGTTGGTCGAGGGAAAGCTCAAGGCCGGTGGCGACTTCGCGGAGCTCGCGAAGCAATACTCGGACTGCCCGAGCGCGAAGTTCGGCGGGAGCCTCGGCACGCTCAAGCTGGAGGATCTCAACAACCCGCCGTTCGAGGCGGCGGCGAAGGCGCTCGACGTGGGACAGGTGAGCCCGCCCGTTCTCACCGAGTTCGGGTATCACATTATAAAGCTCGAGGGGGTCGAGGGAGACCAGTACACCCTGCGGCACATCCTCGCGCGTGCGGAGGCGACGCCGGACGACGTCGCCTCGGCGCAGAAGTTCGCCGAAAAGGTACGCGGCGAGATCGTCGGCGGAGCCGACTTCGCGAAGGAGGCGGCGCAGTACTCGGGAGATTACGCGACGAAGAACTCGGGGGGCGTCATCCCGGAGAAAGCGCTTGAAGATCTTTCCGACGAGATCAAGGCGTCCATCAAGGACGTTCCCGTGGGCGGGATCGCCCCGGTCACGAAAGAGGCGCGGGGCTTCCGCGTCGTGAAGGTCATAGGCCGGAACCCGGCACGGGCGTACTCGTACGACGAGGCGAAGAACGAGCTCCTGAATTATCTCGAGAACCAGAAAGTGCAGGAACGCCTCGCGGCCTACATCGAGGATCTCAAGAAGAACTACTCCGTCGTTATAAAGGGAGAATAGCCGGCTTGAGAATCGACCTGCTCCTCAAAGCCCTGTGCCTCACGAAGACGCGGAGCCAGGCGCACAAGGGGTGCGAGGCGGGCTGCATCTCGATCAACGGGAGGCCGGCGAAGCCGAGCGCGGAGGTCCGCGCCGGAGACGTCGTCGAGATACGGTATCCCCGGCGCGTGATGGCGGTCGAGATCGTCGAGGTGCCCGCCGGGCAGGTCGCGCGCAAGGACTGCGGGCGGTTCTATCGCCTCCTCCGCGAGTCTCAGATGGAGATCGACACCGGCGAAGGATGGGATGTCTGAAGACAGGGTGCGCCTCGCGCTCACCGTCGGCGATCCCGGCGGCATCGGCCCCGAGATAACGGCCGCGCTGCTCGCCCGGCGCGCGCTCGTCGGAGCGGACGTTTTTGTTATCGGCGCCTACGGGGTCCTCTCGAACTGGCTCGTGCCCGCCGCGTGCTCGCCGGCGCGCGTGATACCCTACGCCGAGGCCGCGAGTGTGGAACTTCCCGATTCATTCCCCGTGTTCATCGATACCGGCGTCGACGCGAAGTACCCGCGCGGCCGGGCGACGGCCGAGGGGGGCCGCGCGTCAGGGCTCGCGATCGAGACGGCCGCCGCTCTCGCGAAACGCGGGCTCGTCGAGGGCATCGTCACGGGGCCCGTCTCCAAGGAGGCGCTCGCCATGGCCGGCTTCGCCGGGAAGAGCCACACCGCCATGCTCGCGCGTCTCTTCGACGCTCCCGATTGCCAGATGATGATGGTCTCGGACGCCCTGCGCGTCGTGATTCTCACGAGGGACATTCCTCTGCGCGACGTGCCGGGGGCGGTGACCGCGGAACGTGTCGCCACTGGCGTGCGCGTCACGGCGGCCGCGCTCGCCGAATTCTGGCGCCTTGAGAAGCCGCGCATCGCGGTCGCCGCGCTCAATCCCCACGGGGGGGACGGCGGCGTTCTCGGAGACGAGGAGCTCCGCGTCGTCTCGCCGGCGCTCGAGGCGCTGCGCGGGGAGGGATACCTCGTCGAGGGGCCGTTCAGCGCGGATACATTGTTTTACAATTGGGCGTCCAAGGGGTACGATGCCTTCGTCGCCCTGTACCACGACCAGGGGATGATACCGTTCAAGCTCGCGGGGTTCGAGCGGGGCGTCAACGTGACGATCGGGCTTCCGGTCGTGCGGACCTCCGTGTGCCACGGGACCGCATACGACATCGCCGGCAGCGGCACCGCCTCGACGGGGAGCCTCGAGAGCGCGTTCAAGCTCGCCGTCGAATGCTGCCTCGCGCGGAGGGCGTGGCGCCGGGCGAAGAAGGCGTGACATGGAGCAGGACCAGAGAATAATCGTCGGCGTCTACCACCTCTCGAAAACCTTCGGCAGGCATTTCAGCCTCCACGACATCAATCTCCAGGTGGCCAACGGCGAGTTCGTTTTTCTCGTCGGGCCGAGCGGCGCGGGGAAGAGCACGCTCCTGCGCATGGTGTACATGGACGATTTTCCGAGCTCGGGGCAAGTCGTCGTCGGCCCGTACGTCTCGACGAGGATGAAACGCGGCACGATCCCGGAGCTCAGACGCAAGGTGGGAATCGTCTTTCAGGATTTCCGGCTCCTCGACGACAAGACCGTCTTCGAGAACGTCGCGCTCGCGCTCAAGGTGGCGGGCGTGGGCCTCGGCGATATCAAGCACCAGGTGACCGACATTCTCATGCGGGTCGGGCTCTACCACAAGCGGTACGACTTCCCGCACGAGCTCTCGGGCGGCGAGCAGCAGCGCGTCGCGATCGCGCGGGCCGTCGCAAACCGCCCCTCGGTGCTTCTCGCCGACGAGCCGACGGGGAACCTCGATCCCGTCGTGACGAAGAGCATCCTCGAGCTCCTTTTCAAGATCAACGCGGGGGGCACGGCGGTGCTCATGGCCACGCACGACCTCGATCTCGTGAAGAGCTTCGGGCAGCGGATCATCTACCTCGAGGGGGGCCGCGTGGTGAAGGACAAGGACATGATCTACGTCGGCGACCTCCGCGAGAAGCTCGCGGACTCCCGCCTGAGCGAGAAGGCGGACCGCCTCGAGGATCACGACATCACGGGGGAAGGGGGGCGGCGCCGGTGAATCCGAACACGTTTCGCTACGTGATCGACGAGTCGATGACGATGATCTCGCGGCGGAAAGCGGGGAACGCGATATCGATCGTGATCATGGGCCTGAGCCTCCTCATCCTCGGCGTCTTTCTTCTCGTCACGCTCAACGTGCAGGCGGTCATAGACAGGGCGAGCGAGGAGATGCGGGCCTACGTCTATCTCAAGGACGGCACGCCCGCCGCGGTCTCGCGCGATATCCAGATGAGGCTTCTCGCTCTCAAGGGGGTCGAGGAGGTCGTCTTCGTTTCGCGGGACGAGGCGCTCTCCACCTTTCGCCAGACGCTCGGAGACAACAAGGACATGCTCGACGCCCTCGAGAGCAATCCGCTCCCCGACGCGTACCGGCTCAAGATCAAGACCGAGTATATCCGCTCCGAGTACATGGAGAAGCTCGCCGCGGATGTGGGCAAATGGCCGGGCATCGAGGAGGTGCGCTACGGCGAGCAGTGGCTCGCTCGCGGGGAGAGGCTCGTCAAGGGTTTCTACGTCACCGATCTCGCGATCGGGCTCATCATCTTCTTGTCGGTGATTTTCGTCATCGCCAATACGGTCCGCCTCACCGTGCTCTCGAGGCAGAGGACGATCGAGGTGGCGAAGCTCGTCGGGGCGACGAACGCGTACATCCGGATACCGTTTCTCGTCGAGGGCGCGCTCCAGGGTGCCGTGGCTGCGCTGCTCGCGGTCGGGCTCCTCGCCGTGATCCATCTCTTCGCGAAGCGGTACCTCCCCGGGATCCTGTTCATGCAGGGGGAAGCGGTGGCCGGGTTCGTCCTCTTCTGTGCCCTGCTCGGCGCGCTCGGGAGCTACGGGGCGATGAGGCGTTTCCTCAAAGTCTAGCGGTGTCGAATCGGGGTCTGAACATGCTTCTCAATCGTGTCCGGAGGATGCTCGCCGTGTCCGCGGCGGCCCTCTGCCTCATGGCCGGCGCGGCCGCCGCGCAGGCGCAGCAGGGGGATCTCGAGGAGCGGCTCAGAGCCAAGGACGCGGAGCTCCAGAAGCTTCGCGAGGAGATCGCCGACGAGCGCAAGAAGATCGACGAGGTCGAACGACGGGAGAAGGATATCACCGATTACATTGCGAAGCTCGACAGGGAAGAGTCCCTCACGCGGCGGTTCCTCGCGGGGATTTCGGAGAAGGAGGGGCTGCTCGGCGAGCAGGTCGACGGGCTGCGCCGCGATCTCGATAACAGCCAGAAGGTATTCGACCGCCGCCGCGCCATTCTCGCGCGGCGTCTCCGGGAGATGTACAAGGACGGCGCCCAGTACCAGTGGCAGGAGCTCCTCCAGGCGAAGGATTTCGGGGACCTGCTCCAGCGATACAAATTTGTTTCGGCCATCGCCGAGCGCGACGCGAACCTCGTCGAGGAGGTCCGGGAGCGCAAGACGGACATCGCGCACCGGGAGGCGAGCCTCACCGAGGCCCTCGCTCAGGCGACCTCGGCGCGGCGCGAGAAGGAGGCGGAGCTCGCACGCCTCAACGCGAACGAGCGGAAACGCAGGAGCACGCTCGCCCAGCTCAAAACGAACAAGGGGAAGTACCAGACGCGGATCGACGAGCTCGCCCGCGCGGAGAGGCAGCTCCAGTCGATCATCGACGGTCTCGAGAAGGAACGCACGACGGGGGCCCCGGAGGCCTGGGAAGCGAACGCCGAGAAGGATTTCGCGGCGCTCAGGGGGCGGATGCTCCCGCCCGTCGAGGGACCGCTCGTGCGCGGCTTCGGCGAATCGAAGCACCCCGAGTTCGGGACGGTCACGTTCAATCCGGGCGTCGACATCGACGCGCGCGCCGGCTCGCCCGTGCGCGCCGTCGCGAGGGGCAAGGTCGAATACGCGAGCCTCTTGCCCGGTTTCGGCAACTGCATCATCGTCGCGCACGGCCAGGGGTATTACACCCTCTATGCCCACGCGGCGAAGATCTTCGTCAAGCAGGGCGCGATGGTGAGCGCGGGAGACGTCATCGCGGAGGCGGGGGGCGCTTCCGCCGAATCGGCGGGCGCGTTCCATTTCGAGATACGCAAATCCAAGAAGGCGCTCGATCCGGCGGAGTGGCTCAAGAAGTAGGCGGACCGCTCGAGAGGCGGCGCCGGCAAGGCAGGTCGGTCATAGATATTCTCGCTGCGGCCGAGAAAATCGCGAAAGCGCAGGGGCGCGCCTGGCCGCTCCTCGAGGGGCTCGTCTCCTCGGGGAAGCTCCCGGGCGCCCTCATCTTCGCGGGACCGGAAGGCGCGGGGAAGGAGCTCATGGCGGTGAAGCTCGCCGCCCTCCTCAACTGCGACTCCGTTGCGGCCGTCCCGCGGGGCGGCCGGGGCGCGGCGTGCGCGGCGCCCGCGCGATGCCCCGCGTGCGCGAGGATCCGGTCTCTCGAACACCCGGACGTCCACCTCATGTATCCCGTCCCGCACGGCGAGATGGACAAGGAGCTCCCGGGGGTTCTCGAGAGCAGGCGGGAGGATTTCTTCAATTACGGCGAATCGGGGAGCCGCGCGCGAAGCATCGGGATCGACATGATACGGCACGTCACGGACGTGCTCTCCAAACACCCGTTCGAGGGCCGGCGCACGATCGTCGCGGTCTTCGAGGCGCATCTCGCCACCGCGGAGGCCCAGAACGCCCTTCTCAAGCTTCTCGAGGAGCCGCCGCCGTCCGCGGCGATCGTTCTCGTGACGGAGTATCCCGACCGGCTGCTCCCGACCGTTCTCTCGCGCTGCTACGAGATCCGCTTCGATCCGCTCCCGGCGGAGGCGATCGCGGAGTTCCTCGTCGAGTTCTATTCGGTCGAGGCGCTCGAGGCGCGGAGGCTCGCCGCGCTCGCCCAGGGGAATCTCCGGCGCGGCATCAAGCTGCTCGAGGAGCGCTTCCTCTCGCTCTGGAAGAACGGCGCCGAGGCGGCGAAGCTCGTGGTGGACGGGAACGGTAAGGGGCTTCTCGCCGAAGCGGAGGCCCTGAGCATGAGATACACGCGCGAGGAGATCGTCGAGCTCCTCGAGGAGATGATCATCATATTCGGTCTGCTCATCCGGAATCGGGACGGCCGCCTCGGGGACGCCGAGCGGGGGGTTCTCGGGGAGACCCTCGGGGAGGCGAGGCTCGCCTCCTCCGCCGAGCGCAACCTCACCGACGACATACGGAAGATCTCCTCCTCGATCGAGAGCCTCCGCCGGAACGCGGACGCGGAACTGACGCTCTCACAAGTGTTTCTTGATTTGACCGGCACGTGGTATTAGATTGAAGGCTATGGAAGTCATAGAAGTGCAATTCAAGGCCCAGCGAAAAGAGTTCTACAGGAACACGAAGGCCCTCTATCTCCGGACCGGGAACTACGCCGTCGTTCAGGCCGACCGGGGGGAGGACATGGGGCAGATCATCTCGATCACGCGCGCGGAGCCGGGCGAGGTGGAGTCCGACATGAAGGAGGTCCTCCGCCACGCGACCGACAGGGACATCGAGCACCTCAACGAGATGCGGGCCAAGGAATCCGAGGCGCTCAAGGTGTGCCAGCAGAAGGTGACCGAGCACAAGCTTCCGATGAAGCTCGTCGACGTCGAGTACCAGTTCGACGGAAACAAGGTCACGTTCTACTTCACGTCCGAGGGGAGGATCGACTTCCGCGAGCTCGTCAAGGACCTTGCCGGCGTCTTCCGGACGCGCATCGACCTGCGCCAGATAGGCGTGCGGGACGAGGCGCGCCGCTTCGACGGAATGGGGATGTGCGGGCGGCGCCTCTGCTGCGCGACGTTTCTCAAGGATTTCGAACCGGTGAGCCTCAAGATGGCCAAGGACCAGAACCTGCCGCTCACGCCGTCCAAGATTTCCGGCGCCTGCGGCCGTCTCATGTGCTGTCTCGATTACGAGCTCGAGTACTACAAGGACCTCACGAAGGACATTCCGAAGATCGGGAGCAAGATACGGGTCTTCGGCGGGGAGCACCGGATCGAGAAGGTCGACATATTCAACCGGACGGTCATCCTGAGCGACGCGGAGAAGAACCAGGTCGAGGTCAAGCTCGAGGTCCTGCAGGAGGAGCTCCGCAAGGAGCCCGGCGCGGTGGAGAAGGAAAAGGACGAAGGGGAGCCGCCAGCGGAGCGCTAGATGGAAAACAAGCGATTCTACATAACGACGGCGATCGACTACGTCAATCAGAAGCCCCACCTCGGCACCGCCTACGAGAAGATCGGCGCCGACTGCATGGCGCGCTACAAACGTCTCTCGGGATTCGACGTCCATTTCCTCATGGGGAACGACGAGCACAGCACGAACGTCGAGCGCGAGGCGCGGAGCCGCGGGCTCGCTCCCGAAGAGTACTGCCGCATGATGTCGGCGGAGTTCCAGGGAACGTGGAAGGCGCTCGGCATCTCGTACGACGACTTCATCCACACGACGGAAGAGCGCCACGTGCGCGCCGTGCGGG
>JBEKAW010000037.1:0-12960 GCA_050015715.1 Candidatus Krumholzibacteriaceae bacterium | reverse complement strand
GCTCCTGCGCCATCCGCTCTCGGGAATGGGGCTCGCGATGCGGGCCGATGTGCCCGAGGAGGTTTATCACATCATCGCGGTTCATTCGCGCGAGGGGGAGGGGTCGTACCGGAGCCCCGAGGCGATCGTCCTCCACCACGCGGATTTCATAGCCTTCGAAACGATCAAGGCGATCGGGGCGCCCCCGGCCCCGGGCAAGAGATGAGCGTGGGTGTCGCGGGCAGGAAGACTTTCGCCGCATGCGTTCTCGCCGCGGTCGCGCTCGCGGTCGCCCGGATCGCGCCGTGCTCCGCCGGCCCGGTAGGTCCCGTCGCCCGGGAAGCGCAGGCCGCGGGCGTTGAAAAATGCTCTCCGCGCCTCCGCGGTCTCCTCGCCTCGGTCCGGCCGTCCGATACGGTCGCGGTGTGGGTATTCCTCGCGGACCGCGGCGCTCCGGAAAAGCGCGGCGTCTCGCTCTGCATGTCGCCCCGCGCGGCGGCGCGGCGGTCGCTGCGGGGGCGGCCCGGCGCCGACGAAAGCGATCGCCCGGTGTATCGCGCCTACGTCGACTCCCTCCGCGGCCGCGTGGCGCGGATCAGGCACGCGAGCCGCTTCTTCAACGCCGTGAGCGTCGAGGCCGACTCGCGCGGGATCGCCTCGCTCGGCGCGTGCGGCTATGTGAAATCGATCGACCTGATCGCCTCGTACGGTCGTCCGGGTCTCCCGCTCCCCGGGCCGCGGGGCGGATTTTCAGCGGCCCCCCCGGCGCCCGCGGCCCGTTCCGCGGAATACGGTTTGAGCTTTGCGCAGCTCAACCAGCTCGGCCTCGTCTCGCTCCTCGACCGGGGCTACAACGGCTCCGGCGCCGCCGCGGGGCATGCGCCGCTTCTTATCGCGCTCCTCGACACGGGCTTCAAGCTCGACCACGAGGCGCTCCAGGACGTGCACGTCGAGGCGCAGTGGGATTTCGTCAACGGGGATTCCGTGGTTTCGAATCAGCCGGGTGACCCGCCGGGACAGGATGAGCACGGAACGACGACTCTCGGCATCATCGCCGGCCGCGCGAGCGGCCGCTTCACCGGCCCCGCATGGGGCGCGACCTACCTGCTCGCCAAGACCGAGATAATCGATCAGGAGATTCCCATCGAGGAGGATCACTGGGTCGCGGGTATCGAGTGGGCGGACAGCGCGGGGGCGGACGTCGTCTCGAGCTCCCTCGGATACATCCAGTGGTACACGCAGGAACAGCTCGACGGCAAGACGGCGCTCTGCACGAGGGCGGCGGGAGTAGCGGTCTCTCACGGCATAGTCGTCGTCAATTCGGCGGGGAATCAGGGAGCGGCCGGGCTCGTCGCCCCCGCGGACGGCGACAGCGTGCTCGCGATCGGAGCCGTCGACACGACGGGCGCGATCGCGTACTTCAGCTCGCGCGGTCCGACGGCGGACGGGCGCATCAAACCCGATTTCGTCGCGAGGGGGATCGACGCGTGGAGCGTGTCCTACACGGATCCGGCCGGATACGCCGAGTACAACGGGACCTCGTACGCGGCGCCTCTCGTCGCCGGCGCCTGCGCGATCCTGCTCGAGATGCATCCCGGCTGGGATCCGATCGACGTGCGCACCGCGCTGCGCGCCACCTCGTCGAGGAGCGCCTTTCCCGGCAACGTGTACGGGTGGGGCATTCCGGACGCGGCGCTCGCCTCGAAGTACGCCGGTTCGTTCGCCCTCCCCGGCGCCTTTCCGAACCCGTTCGCGAGCGAAACGAAGCTGCAGCTCTCTCTCCGCTCTCCCGCTCCCGTGACGGTCCGGGTCTACGACTCGAGGGGAGCGCTCGTCAAGACGCTCGTCGCGGGAAGGCCGGTGCAGGCGTCCTTGACCCTCACCTGGGACGGAACGAACGATCGGGGGGAGCGCGTCGCGAGCGGCGTCTATTTTCTCCGCATCGATTCGGCGACCCTGAAGAGGTCCGTCAAGGTCGTCTGCATCCGCTAGAGCATAATTCCATTGCCATTTTCGGGGCGTTCGGATATACAATTACAGGGCGCGACGGCACGCCGTGTCTGTCGCCCAACATATTGATATTATATAAGATAGGAGGTCCCTCGTGGAGCCCAAATACGCGTTCTTCTTCGGCGGCGGCGCGGCGTCCGGCAACAGGAACATGAAGGAGGTGCTCGGCGGGAAGGGGGCGGGCCTCGCCGAGATGACGAACCTCGGCATCCCGGTTCCGGCGGGGTTCACGATCTCGACCGAGGTCTGCTCGTATTTCTACGCTCACGGCGGCGAGTACCCGGCGGGGCTCGAGGCGGAGGTCGCGGACGGTCTCCGTCGCGTCGAGGAGATCATGGGAGCGAGATTCGGCGACGCCAAGAAGCCGCTCCTCCTTTCGATACGTTCGGGGGCGCGCTCGAGCATGCCGGGGATGATGGACACCGTCCTGAACCTCGGTCTCAACGACGACACCGTACGAGCGCTCGCGGCGATGAGCGGCGACGAGCGCTTCGCCTACGATTGCTACCGGCGCTTCGTGCAGATGTACGGAGACGTGGTCCTCGGCCTCAAACCGGCGAAGAAGGACGACGTCGATCCCTTCGAGGAGATCCTCTCGGCGAAGAAGAGGGAGGTGGGCGCCGAACGGGACATCGATCTCGGCGCGGACGATCTCAAGGATCTCATCGGCCGCTATATTGCGATGATCAAGGCGCGGCTCGGGGTCGATTTTCCGCGCGACCCCCGCGAGCAGCTCTGGAAGGCGATCGGCGCCGTGTTCAACTCGTGGCACAACGAGCGCGCGCAAACGTACCGGAAGCTCAACGGCATTCCCGAGTCGTGGGGAACGGCGGTCAACGTCCAGGCGATGGTGTTCGGGAACCTCGGAGACGATTCGGGCACGGGGGTCGCCTTCACGAGAAACCCCGCGACCGGCGAGAACCTGTTCTACGGCGAGTACCTCATGAAGGCCCAGGGCGAGGACGTCGTCGCGGGCATCCGCACGCCGCAGCCGATCAACAAGGGCCAGAAGCGGGACGCGAAGCTTCTCTCGCTCGAGGAGGAGATGAGCGCGATCTACCGCGAGCTCGAGGACGTGCGGAAGAAGCTCGAGCGGCATTTCGCGGACATGCAGGATCTCGAGTTCACGATTCAGAAGGGCAAGCTCTGGATTCTCCAGACGCGCACGGGGAAGCGCACCGGCTTCGCCGCGATCAGGATAGCGATCGACATGGTGCGGGAAGGGCTCATCACGAAGGAGGAAGCGATCCGGCGGATCGAGCCGGAGCAGCTGAATCAGTTCCTGCGTCCCGTCTTCGACCCCGCCGGGAAGGCAACGGCGATCCGGGAGGGGAGACTCCTCGCCAGGGGGATCAACGCCGGTCCCGGCGCCGCGACGGGGAAGGTCGTCTTCAACGCCGCGGACGCCGAAGAGCGCGCGCGCCGCGGCGACGACGTTCTGCTCGTGAGGATCGAGACGAGCCCCGAGGATATCAGGGGGATGAGCGTCGCCCGGGGCATTCTCACGTCGACGGGGGGCGCGACCTCGCACGCGGCGCTCGTCGCGAGACAGATGGGAAAGGTGTGCGTCGTCGGCGCGAAGGAGCTCATGATCGACTACAAGAAGCGCACCCTGTCGGTCGGCTCGCGCACGATACGCGAAGGGGACGACCTCTCGATCGACGGAATGACGGGAGAGGTGATCGAAGGCGCCATTTCGACCCGTCCCTCCGAGGTGCTCCAGGTGCTCATCGACAAGACCCTCAGCCCGAAGCAATCGGCCCTCTTCAAGGATTTCGAGGAGCTCATGTCGTGGGCGAACGGTATCCGGCGCCTCGGCGTCCGGGCGAACGCCGACCGTCCCGACCAGGCGGCGCAGGCGGTCGCGTTCGGCGCCGAAGGGATCGGCCTCTGCCGCACGGAGCACATGTTCTTCGAGGGAGAGCGGATCGACGCCGTCCGGGAGATGATTCTCGCTTCCGATCTCGAAGGGCGCAGGAAGGCGCTCGCCAAGCTCCTCCCCATGCAGCGGGACGACTTTCGCGGGATATTCGAGGCAATGGGAGAGCGTCCCGTCACGATCAGGACCCTCGATCCGCCGCTCCACGAGTTCCTTCCCCACGAGCCGCGTGAAATCGCCGATCTCGCGAAGAAGATGGGGGTGAGCGAGGCGCAGCTCGCGGACAAGGTCAGATCGCTCCACGAGGCCAATCCGATGCTCGGGCACCGGGGGTGCAGGTTGGGAATCGTATTTCCGGAAATAACGGAGATGCAGGCGCGCGCCATCTTCGAGGCGGCGAGCCCCCTCGTCAAGAAGGGAAAGAAGCCGAGGCCGGAAGTCATGATCCCTCTCGTCGGGACCGTGAAGGAGCTCGAGCTCCAGAAGGAAATCGTCGATCGCGTCGCCGCCGACGTCCGGAAGGAGACGGGTGTCGAGGTCGGGTATCTCGTCGGGACGATGATCGAGATCCCGCGCGCGGCGCTCACGGCGGACAGGATCGCGTCCGTCGCGCAGTTCTTCTCGTTCGGCACGAACGACCTTACCCAGACGACGCTCGGGATCAGCCGCGACGACGTGGGCTCGTTTCTCGGCGATTACATAGAGAAAGGGATCTGGCCGAGCGACCCCTTCCAGAAGCTCGACGTCGAGGGGGTCGGCCAACTCGTTACGATGGGCGTCGAGAAGGGACGAGCCGCGAATCCCTCGCTCAAGGTCGGCATCTGCGGCGAGCACGGCGGGGAGCCGTCATCGATCGCGTTCTGCCATAGGGCCGGTCTCAACTACGTGAGCTGCTCCCCGTTCCGCGTGCCGGTCGCGATTCTCGCCGCGGCCCAGGCCGTTCTCAAAAGCGAGGGCTGAGGCATTCCGTTCACCGCGGCCGGCGCAGGACGTGCGGCGGCAAAGGAGGAGCGTGATGGATCTTGGAGGGGACCTCTCGATACTCGAGCCTTCGGTCGCGTTTCAGATCATGAGCTTCGCGGCTCTCACCGGCGAATTGAAGCTCGTGACGGTCGACAACGTCGCGAGCTTTTACTTCAAGGAAGGGGAGCTGATTTACGCGACGATCGATACCCGGAAGAAGAAGCTGGGCAGGTTCCTTATCGAGAAGGAGTTGATAACGGAGGATCAGCTCACGCGGGTGCTCAGGGACTACGCCTCGAAGGAAGGGTTCGGCCGCATCGGGAACGCGCTCATCGCGCGGGGGTACCTCGATTACAATTCCCTCGCCGCCGCGATCCAGGAGCAGATGAAAGAGGTCGTCTACGAGGTGCTGTCGTGGAAAAGGGGACAGTTCATCTTCTTCAACGCGATTCTTCCGAAGGATGAGGACATCCTTCTCGACGTCAAGCTCGACCACCTGATACTCGAGGGATTGAAGCGGCTCGACGAGGCCAAGGGTCTCCAGTGATGAAACGGCTCATTGTTCCGCTTCTCTTCTCGTGCCTTCTCGCCTCGCGCGCCGAGGCCCGTTTCGAAGACGTTTCGGCAGTAGCCCGGTCGCAGGCCGTGGGCGGCGCCTTCGTCTCTCTCGCCGATGACGCCTCCGCGCTCTTCGTGAATCCCGCCGGGATCGTCCTCGCGGGGCCGTTCGCCGGCTACTTCGACTACGATGAGCCCGCCGGCGCCAGCGCGGCCGGGACGTGGGAGTCGCGTCTCGCCGCCTGCATGGCGGCGGGAAGGACCTCCTTCGGGCTCGGCTGGTACAGTCTCGAGCGCGGGGGGGGAGGGGAAGATCTGCTCCTCGCGGGAGCCGCGTACCGGCTCCTCGAGGGAACGGAGGGCTCCCTCATCTCCTTCGGCGCGAATGCGGCAGTGGGACATTATTCATCCAGTGATGGGATAGTGTGTCTCACCGGACCCGGCTTGTGCCTCCGGGGGAAGCCCTCGCGGACGCAGCTCACGGGGGACGTCGGCGTCATGGTGAGGCCGCTGCCCGTCGTGTCGTTCGCGTATTCGGCCCAAAATGTCTTTGGCGTCGACGCGGGCGGCGGGGGGGCGCAGACGCCCTGGCGCCGGCTCCAGCAGTGGGGCGTCTCATATTTCTGGCAGGAGCGGGTCGTGCTGTCGTTCGCGCAGCAGCACGCGGACGGCGCGTCGACGCTTCACTACGGCATCAGCGTGAAGACGGCGGTTCCGATCGAGCTCATGGCCGGATTCTCGAACGCTCGTGTGAACGGGGGCGTCCGCTGGGTCGGAGCGCGATACGGGGCCGTGATCGCATTTTCGTCGGACGAGGCGCAACGTGTCACGTGGACGGCCGGACTCGAGATCAGGATCCGCCGGGGAGAGAAGGAGGGGGCGCCATGATAAGGGCGATCGCGGGGAAGATGGAAGCGCGCGCCCCGGTTATCGCGTGCGCCCTGCTGCTTATGGCGTTGCCTGCCCCCGCGCGCTCCGAGGATCGTCCCGACACCTCGCTCGTGTACCGGTGGTCGGCCGTCTACCGGAACCGCATCGACGTCGAGCGCTCGTCCCCGGCATTTCCGTGGAACGATGAGGAGTCGTCTTCGTATTTCAACGACCGGCTCGCGATTCTCGGCGAGCTCGCCTATGGCGACCACCTTTCGCTTTTCGGAAAGGGCGCGACGGGTTTTCGCCTCGGCGGGGACTATCAGGACGAGCAGTTTATTCTCGACCAGGCGCACGTGGGCTTCGATCTTCTCGGCGGCGCCGTCACGGGCAGGCTCTTTTCGCGGGAACGGGTGTACCGCCTCGATCAGAAGCTTCTCACGATCGTGTCCGACGAGTCGGGATTGGTCGATCACGGCGAGGGGCTCTCCTTCCAGGTGAACGCCGGCGCCCACGCCTCGTTGAACTACGTCGGATCCGTCGTTCGAATCGATACCGCCATTCGCGGAGGGCTGCCCTCGTTTCAGCCGGGGGCGGGCAATTTCCAGGTGCTGCGGCTCGAAGCGCTTCGGAGCGCTCACGTGCACGCGGGGCTCACCGTCTCGGATTTTCGCGTGGATGCATACGGTCGTCGCATCACCGTCGGAACCGATGCCGGAGTCGGGATGCGGGGGATCGATTTGTTCGCGGAGCTCGTGCGGACGCAAAGGGGCGGATGGGACGAGGTTCGCGGGCACACTCTCTTCGATCTGAACTGGGATGAGGCGTCTCTCGGCAACTTCGGCGCCCTCTTTTCCCCCGACGACGCCTTTTCGGCGGAGATCGAGGGCCTTCGCCTGGAGCTCGGCGGTCTCGGCGCCGCGGGCCTCATCCCCGGATATCGCTTCTACGGGAGGGACTTCCAGAATCCACTCGGAGGGTACCTTCCCCACGGGTTGGACGAGAGCTACGCGCTCGCGTGGTGGAAGCCCGCGAGGTACGACGCGATGGTTTCAATCGACGCCTCGAGCGGCACCTCCTTTGGAGAGGATTTGAACCGCCTCGTCGCGAGCGTCCGGACGCGCTACCGGGGCGGTTTCGAGGTCAGGGAAAGCGTCTTGTGCAGAACGGGACAGAGAAGCTCGGGGGTGGTTTCCTTCCTCGACGACAACGCCCTCTCCCGCCTTGTCATGACTGCGCGCATGGACGATCCCGGCGCCGGAAACCTTCTCTCATACCTCCTCCAGGGAACGTTCAATCTCGGCTCCCGGGTCTCCGCGAAAAGCGCGCTCTACCTGTACAGGTCCCGGACGAGCCTCTACAACGTCGGGCTCGAATTCAGACCGCGCGAGCGGTTCCTCTTCCAGGCCGCGCTCGGGTCCTTCACCCCGCAGTACGAGGGTCTGACGATGGAGCACGACTTTGACCTCTATGCCTTCGACCTGAATCCCCCCTCGAATGAGCGGTTCATCCAGTTCTTCACGAGGATATGGTTCGGCGGGGAGGGGGCCAGATGAGGCGATTCCTCGCATTGATCGTGCCGTTTGCGCTCGGCGTTCTCGCCGCGGGGGCGTGCCGCTCGTCGGTCGTCGTCCAGGAAGAGGAGGTTGTCTTCAGAACCGCGCGGATCGACTCGGGCGCCGTGTTCCTCGTCGGCGACTTCAACGGGTGGAACCCGACGATCGATCTTCTGGTGAAGGGAGCCGCAGGCCTCGAGATCCGGCTCTACCTCCTCCCGGGCACGTACCACTACCGGTTTGTCGCGAGCGGCGCATCGACGCGCGATCCCGACAACCCCTGCGTCGACGCGCAGGGAAACTCATGCTTCACGCTCGTTCAGAGGGACGGCGCTCTCGAGGTGACGTATGCGGAGTCGGCGGGGGGCGCCCGGGCGGGGTCCTCGAAGATGCGCGTGACGCCGCTCGCGCGTGTCGAGCTCCTCGCGGACAAGGACGAGATGTCGCTCTTCTCCTCGGCGGGGATCAAAGGCGTGATCGACAAGAGGATCGACGCGGATCTCGCGGTCGGCCAGGTGGAAGAATTCTCCGAAGGGAAAAAGGGCAACGGGGAATCCTTCCTCTTGAGAGCGCTGGCATCGTACCGGCTCGACAGGGGCGCCCTGAGGGCGTTCACGCGGCCGTCAGGGGCGATCGATCTCGGCGATTCGCTCGCTCTCATCGGCGCCGTCGGCCCTTACCGCTACCCGGTAAGCCTGTTTTCGAGGGGCGTGGAGCTCGAGGAGAAGTTCCCCATCGGCCTCGAAACACGGTTCCTCTATCTGAGCCGGTTGCGCGGCTACGTCTCGGGGCTCGAGGGCGCGCCGGACTCGTCGAGCCTCTTTTCCGAACGGGACTACGTCGATTCCGATATCTACGGGCTGCGGCTCGGCGCGAAGATCAACGGCGCCACGATCCGGTACCTGTTCAGGGAAGATAGGGTGGCGAAGGCGGGATTGTGGCGGTTCCCGGGGTTCGGCGGCGATCTCTACCACGGGTTCGAGAGGGACGTGTTTCAGGGCTTCTCGCTCTCGCTTCCGGGGGAGGGGGGTGTCTCTCTCGACGGCGAGCTTCTGTTCGGCAAGAGCTATCTCTCCGCGACCGGAAAATCCGTCGAGGGCGAAGACGGCGCCGCCGATCTTACGGACGTCTCGCTCGAAGCTGAACGGGAGCACGGACAACGTTTCTCCCTGGGGGTGTCGCGCACGGGGAAGCGGCTCCATGCCGGTCTCGCATTCGCTCAGACGACGCTCGAGGGGGACCCGGCCGGGAGGGGCGGAAGACCGGACGGGTCGAGAACGTCCCTGTGCGGAAGATTCGACTTCGGAGACCCTTCCCGCTCGATCGGTCTCTCGGGGAAGGTCGAGCAGTATTCCGCGCTGAACACGGGATCGACGTTCTGGTTCGGGGGATCGAATTTCTGGCTCGACGGCGACGAGATTGCGTACGATCTCATCCCCTTTCTGTCCACCCGGGAGCTCTACGAGGTGAAGCTTTCAGGCGCGTGGAACGTCTCGCCGGCCGGCGATTGTCCATGGGGAACGGGGCTCCGGCTCGAGATGGTCCAGCGGGGGGACGCATCGGGCGCGGGGCCGCTCTTCAGGGAGGCGCACATCGCGAGCGGCGTGGCGGTCGAGGAGCGCCTGACCCTTCTTCTCGACATGCGCGGGACCTCGTACCGCTATGGCGAAATCGACCGGGATTTCGTCGACGCGTTTCTCTCGCTGCGGGGCTCCATCACGAAGTCCCTCTGGTGCGCGATCGGCGCCGGCGTGAACCCGTACGGCTTCGATCGATGGCTCTATTCCTTCTCCGGTCACGGAAGGGAAGACTATCTGTACGAGCGCGGCCTTTACCGGACGCTCGGCTCCCGGGGCGAGGCCGCGTCGATGAATGCCCTCATGGACGCGGAGGAGGCGCTCGCGGAAGACCGGGTCGTGACCTTTGAAGCGGGTTTTACTTTCTGATGCGTCGGCGTTATAATTCCAATATGCGAAGATGCGCTCACAGTCTCGTTTGGGCTTGTGCGGCCGCGGGTTTCATCGTGCTTGCGGCATCGTGCGGCCGGTACCTCGAACGGTCGCTCGCCACGCCGCGCATCGACGGCGATACGGTCACGTTCCGGGTCAGGGTCCCTTCCGCGCGGACCGTTCAGCTCGCGGGAGACTGGCCCCGGAACAACTGGGCTCGCGGGGACGCCGAGGCGGGGGAAGTGCTCGTCGGGCTCATGGAGAAGACCCGGGATGAAGGCGTATGGCGGCTCGACGTTCGTCTCGGTCCGGGCCGCTATCGCTACCGGTTTCTCGTCAACGAGACCGAGTGGCTTCTCGACCCGGAGAATCCGAGGGTGGTCGACGACGAAAGAGGAGGGAAGGCCAATCTGCTGATTGTGCCGTGAACATGAAACATCGCGCCATTGCCGGAGGTATCGTTCTCACCGTGCTTCTCATGGTGCTCTTTTCCGCGTGCGGACCGCAGATTCCCCAGGTGGGGCCGGGGGGCGCTCCGGCGGTGGGTCCTCAAAGCGCTCCCGGGGGCATTCTCTTTGTCCTGTACGCTCCGAAGGTCCACAAGGTCGCGATCGTCGGTGATTTCAACAACTGGTCGACGAACGCCGATCCCATGTACGATCGCGAGGGGAAGGGGCTGTGGTCGATCACCCTTCCTCTCAAACCGGGACGTTACGAGTACAAGTTCCTCGTCGACGGGGAGAAATGGATCGAGGATCTCGGGAATTCGAAGAGAGTGAAGGATGGCTTCGGCGCGTTCAACTCGGTTATCGAGGTCAAACCCTGATTTGATAACAGTCGTTTATTCATGGGCTTAACTGGTTTTGACTATTGCATTTTGCTCTGGTTTGTGGTATTTTGAACCGCTCTCCAGAGCGGTTTCAGGCGCGGAGCGCGCCGCCGCGTTGTGTCCGGTCCGGCGAGAGAGTGTCGCCACGGCCGGGATGAAGCGGAGCCGAACGCGGTGTGCGGGTGGTAATTTCCTTTAGGGCATAGCGTTACAGGAGTTCAAATCCTCCGGCGTTCCGTGACGCGGTCCGATACGCAGTTTCAACGCACCCGGGAACCCTTTCCCGGCAGGCCTCTTCTCCGAGAAGAGATTATTGGCACACGGCTTGCGCAAGCTTCTTCGATTATTGTTTACTTGCCTATGCCAGGCGCACGAGAATAGAGACAACATGAGACCGTTCGTTCGATGCTCCCTTCAACGGGCCGCGCTGGCCGCGATGGCTGCGGCAGCCTTTCTCGTTTTCTCTTCGCCCGCTTTCGCGGGGGAGGGGTCGGGCACGGCTGTAATCATGCCCTCGAGCGGCGTACCCGCGGGCTTCGCGGGCACCTGGACGATCCGGTACACGGCCGCCGACACCTTCACGACGGGAACGATCGAGATAGTGATTCCGTCGGGCTGGACCTCACCGCAGGCCGCCGATCCGTCTTCGGCGGGATACGTGACGGCATCGAGCACGGACACCCTCGGCGCTCCCCCCCTCACGATAGCCGGCCGCGTTATCACCGTCAACGTCGCCGCGCTCGGCGCGGGCCAGACCGTCGACGTCGTGTACGGCGATCCCTCGATCGACGCGGGAGGCCGCGCGGTCGCGCCGACCGCGGCGCAGAGCGGCGTTCAATTTGCCGTGAGCTCGGACCCCGCCGGCGCCTCCCCCGCGCCCATAGCGGCCTCGCCGACGCTCGACGTCATCGCCGGACCCATCGCGAAGCTCGTATTCACCACGCCGCCGCGGACGTTCACGGCGGACGGCGAGAGCGCCGTGATCCGGGTTCGGACCGAGGATGAGTTCGGGAATCCCGCCGATGTCCCCGGCGACCAGAACGTCAATCTGAGCTCGAGCGCCGGGAGCGGGCGGTTCTCGCACCTCGGCGGGGCGAGCTTCGTCCAGACGGGCAGCGTGACGATAGCAGGGGGGCAGGATACGGTGTCCCTGTACTACCGGGACGGGGTCGCCGGCGGGAAGACGATCACCGCCTCTCCGGCAGGTCAGTCCTGGACCGACGCACAGCAGGGCGTCACCGTTCAGGCGGGCATGCCGCTCAGGCTCAGGGCCTTTCCCGCCGACACGACAATCACGGCGGGGGATTTCGTCCGGTACCGTCTCGGAGTCGAGGACGCGGAAGGGAACCCGAGTCCCCCGTCCAACAGTCAGACGATCACGCTCCTCGGACAGCCGGGGAGCTTCTATACGACGTCGAACCACGGCGCGGCCATCACGCAGATCGGGATCCCGAGCGGAACGAGCACGATATATCTCGACTACAAGAACACAACCAAGGCGGTGACGATCCCCGACGTGCTCGCGTTCCTCGATCAGGACGGCGTTCTTCCGACGCTCGAAGCGGCATCTACGACGGTTCTCGTGGAGAACGCGCAGTTCAATCCCGGCACGTCCGAGATATCGGCCGGGAAGCCCTCGGCGGTCGCGGATGCGGTGGATTCGATCGTGGTCACCGTGCGCGTGAAGGACCTCTACGGCAACGGGGTCGACGGGGCGACAGTCGTGCTCGCGTCGACCGGCTCGGCCAACTTCCTCCGTCAGCCGGCCGGAACCACGGGGACCACCGGCACTGCCGTCGGGAGCATCAGATCGACGAAGGCGGAGCCGAAAACGCTCACGGCGAAGGTCGGCGGCGTCGATATCACTGCCTTCGCGGGTGTGACCTTCACGGCGGGGCCGTTCAGTCCGGTTCAGTCGGATGTGTCGATCAGTCCATCGACGGTAGTGGCGAATGGCGTTGACACGACGGTCGTGACGGTGACGGTGCGGGATGCGCAGGGGAACCCGATCAGCGGGAGCTCGGTGACGATAGGGGCGACGGGGACTTCGAACACGATCCGTCAGCCTGGGGGCGCGACGGATGCGAACGGGCATGCGGTGGGGAGCGTGAAGTCGACGAAGGCGGAGCTGAAGACGATCAGTGCGACGGTGGGTGCAGTGGCGATCGCGACGACGAGGACGGCGACGTTCACGGTAGGCGCGTTCAGCCCGGTTCAGTCGGACGTGTCGATCAGTCCATCGACGGTAGTGGCGAATGGCGTTGATACGACGGTCGTGACGGTGACGGTGCGGGATGCGCAGGGGAACCCGATTGCAGGGAGCTCGGTGACGATTGGGGCGACGGGGACTCTGAACACGATCCGTCA
>JBEKAW010000036.1:0-13143 GCA_050015715.1 Candidatus Krumholzibacteriaceae bacterium | reverse complement strand
CTTCTCCCAATCCGCGAGGAAGCTCTTGACCCCCGTGTCCGTGAGCGGGTGCTTGATGAGCTGCTCGAGCACCTTGAACGGAATCGTCGCGACGTCCGCCCCGATGAGGGCCGCCTCGTACACGTGCTGCGGATGGCGAATGCTCGCGACGATGACCTGCGTCGCGAACGAATAGTTGTTGTAGACCTGCACGAGCTCGCGGATGAGATCCATCCCGGGATTGCCGACGTCGTCGACGCGGCCGACGAAGGGGCTCACGTACGTGGCGCCGGCCTTCGCGACGACGAGACCCTGATTCGCCGAGAAGCACAGGGTCGCGTTCGTCTGGATCCCTTCCTTCTTGAACATGACGAGCGCCTTGATCCCCTCGCGGATGCACGGGACCTTGATGATGATGTTATCGGCGACCTTGCACAGATCCTTCCCCTCCCTGACCATCCCCTCGGCGTCCATCGCGACGACCTCGGCGCTCACGGGGCCGGCGACGATCCCGCAGATCTCCTTGAGGATTTCCTTGTATGAGCCCTTTTCCTTCGAGAGAAGGGTCGGATTGGTCGTGCAACCGTCGATGATCCCGAGAGATGCCGCCTCCCGTATCTCGGCGATGTTCGCGGTGTCGATGAAGAATTTCATAGTGCCTCCGTTGAAAAGAGTAATTATACATGGATGTCCCCCCATGGACAACCGTTTTCCCTCGCCGGGGGGCGGGCGCGGTCAGAAGCGGCCAATGCATTTAATTTGAAAAGAGTTACGCCGCTCGCGCTCAATAGCGGACGTGCATGAGGTAGAGGGCGTGCGGCGGGAGCGTCGGGCCGGCGGCCGCCGGGTCCCGGGCGGCGATTATCTCGGGCATGCTCCAGGGCTTCCCTCTCCCGATCTCGAGCGCCGTGCCCGCGATCGAGCGGACCATATGGTGGAGAAAATGGTCCGCGGTGATCTCGATCGCGATGAGGGGCGGCGTCTCGAGGAGGTCCGCCTTCGACACGATACATCGTTTCGTGCGCGAATCGTCCCGGGAGGTGGCGAAGGTCGTGAAATCCCGCTCGCCCGCGAGCTCCGCGAGGGCGCGCCGCATGGCGGGGAGGTCGAGCGCGGCCGTGACGAGATGGTAGTAGTTTCTCCAGAGCGCGGTCGCTCGCGTGATGAAAATATAGCGGTACGTGCGGCTCTTCGCGTCGAAGCGGGCGTTGAAGCCGCCGGGCGCCTCCTCGACGCTCCGGACGCGGATGTCCGCGGGGAGCCGCGCGTTGAGGGCGCGGCGGAGAACGGCGGCGCTGAGGAGGCTTTCGGACGTGAAGCTCGCGACCTGGGCGACCGCGTGGACGCCGGCGTCCGTCCGGCCAGCCCCGGTCACCTTGCGCGTCTCCCCCGTTATCTCGCCGATGGCCCGGGAAAGCTCCCCCTGAACGGTCCGCTCCCCCGGCTGGATCTGCCAGCCGCGGAAGTCCGTGCCGTCGTACTCGAGCACCACCCTAAAATTGCGCATAGACCCCCGCGAGAAAGATCGTGACGGCCGCGGCGCACGCGAGGCTGTCGGCCCGGCGCCAGGCCCCGCGCGCGAGCCGGGTCCGCGGCGCCCCGATCCGGTAGCAGCGGGCCTGGAGCGCGAGATCGATCTCGTCCGAGCGCCTGAACAGGCCGACGACGAGGGGCACGAGCAGCGGCGCCGCCGTCCTGATCGCGCCCGGGCCGCGCCTCGGAAATCCGCAGCGGACCGCCTGCGCGAGCCGCAGGCGCCTCGCCTCGTCCGTCATGAGCGGAATGAAGCTGAAGGCGATCATCGTCATGAGGGAAAGCTCCCCCACCCGGAGACCCGCATGCTCGAGCGGTGCGAGAAGGCGCAGGACCGCGTCCGAGAGATCGATCGCGTCGGTGACGACGAGGAACAGATTGGCGGCGACGACGATGACGACGACCCTGATGCTCTGCACGAGACCCGCCTCCGCGTTCCGCCACCAGACGGCCTCGCGATGCGCGAGGAAGACGTTCGCGAGAACGATGACGGCGACGAAGAGCGGGAGCGGCTTGAGAACGGCGAGGAGCCGTCCGAATCCGATCGATCGCGGCGCGTAAAGAAGAGTCAGGAAAACGGCGAGCGCGGCCGGCACGATCCACGGCGGGAAAAGAAACGCCGAGACGCAGACCAGCGCGGCGACGAGGAGCTTCGCCAGAGGATGAAGCCGGTGGAGGAGCGTGTCCCCGGCCGCGAATTGCGCCATCCGAACTGCCATACGATCTCCGCGGAATTATTGACGTCTCTACAAAATCAGGCGGACGTATTATACTCCAAGCGCAAACGCAAATGCCCGAAGAAATCATACGAAGGAGGAACGAGATGAAGCGGGGGCTTTTCGCGGCCGTCACGGCCTGTATCGCGATCCAGATGATTCTCTCGCTCCCGGCGCCAGCCGCAGCGAAGAGCCGGTACGACACGATCCTCAAGACCCAGGCGGGCCGGGACAAGCTCGCCGCGCTCGCCAGGATGGAGGATGCGGGATCGATCGACCCCGCCGCGCTCGAGCCGCTCATCGCCGACCGCGAGCCCCTCATCCGCGCGAGGTGCGCCGAGGTCCTCGGCCGCATCGGGAATCCGTCGGGCGTAGCGTATCTCGCGAAACTCGCGGACGACGCATCGGACGCCGTCGTCACGACGGCCGTCTATTCTCTCGGGCTCGTCGGCGGCGCCGCGTCGCTCGAGCCGCTCAAGCGCGCCCTCGGCGAGAGGAGCGCGGCCGTCAAGCCGTACGCGCTCGAGGCGCTCGGGAGAACCGGCCTCAAAGAGGCTGCCGCGATCATCGATCCCTGGCTCAGGAATTTCAACGGCTCGATCCGCGCGCAAGCCTGCCTCGCCCTCGCCTTCACCGGCGACTCCGCCGCCGCGTCCGAGCTCGACGCGAGCATCCAGGATCCCGATCCGCACGTCGATGCGTGCGCAGCCTACGCGATGGGCCGGCTGGGCTACCGCGAAGGCATCGAGCGCCTCGCGGGGCTCCTCGCGCACGAGGACGCGGAAGTCAGGTTCCGCGCGATCGAGGCGTTCGGGAGGCTCAAGGCCGACGAGCCGGTCCCCCTCATCGCGCGTCTCACGACTGACCCGGACCGCTGGGTCGCCGTCAAGGCCGCCGAGGCGATCGGCCGCATCGGGAGCAAGAAGGGCGCCGCCGCGCTCGTGGAGCTCCTCGCCTCGAAGGACGATTATCTCAAGACGGTCGCCCTGAACGGGCTCGCCGTCGTCGGAGACAAAGGGCAGTTCGAAGCGGTCAAGCCGCTCCTCGGCGACCCGTCGCCGATGGTACGCCGCGCCGCGCTCGGGGCGGCGGCGACGACGGGCGGGGACGACGCGCGGACGTATCTCCTCGCCGCGTTCCGGCACGGGACCTCCCCCGAGAAGTCGACCGCCCTGGAGCTCCTCGGGAAGCTCGGCAATTCAGACGATCTTCTTCCCCTCGTCAAGGCGCTCGGCACGGCGGGCGACCGTCTCGTGCGCGAGGGCGCGGCGGCGGGGCTCGGCAACTGGCCGAAGGCCGGAGAGCTCGAGGAGCCGTGCGGGTACGAGGACACGACGGCGAGAAAGCTCACGCCGGTCGAAGCGCTCTTCGAAGCCGCGAACGGCGGCGACTGGGTCGTCGCGAGCATCGCGATCGAATCCCTCGGGAAGGTCGGCCCCATCGAGATCGTCCCCGATCTCATCCACGTCTATGACGCGCACGCGTCCTACAACGACGGCGACCGGAAGCTCGCCGTCGTCGAGGCGATCGGTTCGAACGCGAAGAAGATAGACGCGGCCCTCACGGAGAAATTCGCCCTCGGCGGCTTCTTCGCGAGAGCGGCCGCGGAGGCCGACCTCAGGGTGGCCCGCGCCGCCGCGCTCGCCGCCGCCAAATTCGGCATCAAGCTCGAGGCGGCTCCCTCGGGAACATGGAAGCGCGGGGCCTATCCGTGGGGAGAGCCGGCGCTCCCCCTCGGCGAGAGGAAGATCCTCGTCACGACGGCGCGCGGCGACATCGAGATCCTTCTCTACGGCGACGAGGCGCCGAACGCCGTGGAGAGCATTCTCACGCTCGCCGGGAAGGGCTTCTTCAACGGCCTCAATTTCCACCGCGTCGTTCCGGGATTCGTTATCCAGGGGGGCTGCCCGAGAGGCGACGGCTGGGGAGACGCGGGATACCTTCTCCGCAACGAGGTCAACATGCACCGGTACGAGCGGGGCACCGTCGGCATGGCCGACTCGGGCAAGGACACGGCCGGCAGCCAGTTCTTCATCACGCACACGGCGCAGCCGCATCTCAACGGACGCTACGTCATCATCGGGAAGGTCACGCGCGGCATGAACGTCGCCGACCTCATCGAGGAGGGAGACGTCTTCAGCGTCAAGGTCGTCGAGTAGCCTCCCTCGCGAGCTCGACGAGCACCGCGCGGTGGGCCTCGAAGGCGACCGGCGGGAGCTGTCCGAGCGGAAAGAACCGCGCGTCCTCCGCGTCGTCCCCCGCAGCGAGCGTCCCGCCGGCGACGCGGGCGCGGTAGAGCACGAGGAGCGTGTTCCCGCGCGGATCGTCGAAGCAGGATGCCACCGCGTGAAGCGCCTCGATCTCGACCGCGAGCCCCGTTTCCTCGAGCGCCTCGCGTGCGCCGGTCGACCGCACGTCCTCATCGTATTCGATGAATCCCGACGGGATCACCCAGAGCCCCTTGAAGGGATCGAAGCGCCGCTTGACGAGGAGCACGCGGTCGTCCTCGACGACGATGACCCCGACGGCGGGGGCGGGATTGCGGTAGTGGACGTAGCCGCACGAGGGGCATCGCATCCTCGGGCGCTCCCCGTCGCGCGCGGCCTCGAGCGGCTTCCCGCAGATCGGGCAGTATGAAAATTCGCGGCTCATTTTCTCTTCGGTTGATAGCGCAGGACCCATAGCCGCCAGTCGCGGTCCGCCGTCTCGAAATCCTTGCCGTAAACCTTTTTGAACTCATCGTTGAACGCGGCCGGCGCGTCGATCGGGCCGCCGGTCGCCGTGTAGAGCTGCATGAATTTGTCGATGCCGTCGCGATCGATGAGGTACATCGAGAACGACGCCCATCCGGGCACGGTGATGGAAAAGCCGGTCTGATCCATCATATCCCGGCTCAATATCTTGTAGAGGGCGGGGAGCTGTTTGTTGACGATGAGGTCCTTCGCCATCATGTGCAGGTCCCTTCCGTCCTGCCACGAGCCGAGCACGTAGAACACGGATCCCTCGGCGAGCCCGAACGGCGGAACGCCGAGATGCCCGAGCAGCATGTGGACCATCTCGTGATCGCTGTACGGCCTGCTCGTGTGGTACTCGCCTGTCTTGTACAGCATGAGCTCGTGCCCTTTGGTCACGCCGAACATCTCCTGGAGCTTCTTCTCGGACGGGTAGTAGTAGTAGCTGATCTTCTGGTCCATCTTGAGGTGGAGCTTCTTGACGGCGTCCTCGACGAAGGCGGCCTCCTTTTCGACGGCTCCCGAGGGGAACGGGCCTTCGTCGAGGTAGTAGAAGTCCACGTACTTCGTATCGACCTTCTTCCAGGGAACGGGCTCCTCGAGAACGAGCTCAGCGTCGTCGTAATACATCCAGCCCGTGAGCTGGCAGATGAGCCCGAGCTCCGCGTACAGCGCGTTCTTGGGAATATCGACGTGCCTCCCGATTCGCCGCCAATTCATCGTGCCCAAGAGGTACGGCGTGTACGCGTCGGCGTAGTAGCGGTCCTCGACGCGCTTGCCGTCCTTGTCGTAGAACCGCACGTAGATATTCGCCCGTTCGATCTGTCCCCTGTTCTTTTTGAGGTCCTGCCCCTTCATCTGCGCCGCGAACCACAGACGGTATCCGGGGTTCACGCGCTGCCGCTGCACGAGCACCATCCAGCGGTTGACGTTGAAGGTGCCGCGGAGATAGAACGCGAAGTTGCCGCTGTACTTGTCGGCGATCGATTTTCCGTAGTAGTTCATCTGATTGCCGGTTCCGTCGAAATACTGCATCTCCCATCCCGTGGGCACGGAACCGTTCCAATCCTCGAAGGAAGGGTTCTTGAGAAGGTTCACGCCGACGGGAATCGTGGGGAGAGCTTCCTTCTTCTCTCTCGTGCCGCAGCCCGCGGCCGAAATGACCGCTAGGAGCGCGGCCGCCGCAATCGTGAGTCTCCGCGATGTCATCGAATCCTCCTATAGCTTCCTCATGAACCTGGCCGCATCCTCGGGAAGAACCGTGTTGATGTACACCCCCGTCCCGAGCTCGAAACCGGCCGGAGTCGTGATACGGGGGAAAATCTTCACGTGCCAGTGATAGTAGTCCTCGTTCTCTTCGGTCGTCGGAGTGTTCTGGATGACCATGTTGTAGGCGGGATCCTTGAGCCCCCGCGCGAACTTCCCGAGCGTCCGGTTGAGAATGCGCGCGAAGCCCGTGAGCTCCGAGAAGGTCGCCGCCCCGAACGTCGAGCGGTGCTCGAGCGGGAGGATCCAGGTCTCGAAGGGGCTCCGGGCCGCGAACGGCTCGATGACCATGAAACCGTCCTCCTCCATGACGACGCGCGTCTTCTCCTTCCGCTCCATCTCGATGATTCGGCAGAAGAGGCATTCGCCGGTATCGTCGTTGAAACGCGTCGCCTCTTCGAGACGGTGCCGGATATGGAGCGGTACGACCGGCGTCGCGACGATCTGCGAGTGCGGGTGCTCGAGCGACGTGCCCGCCTCGCGGCCGTGATTCCTGAAAATGGTGATGAGCTTGAACCGCCTGTCCTGGCTCAGCGCCCGGTATCGCTCGAAATACATCGAGACGATCTCGAACACCTTCTCGTCGTCGACGAGGCCGATGGAGGCGTTGTGAACCGGCGTCTCGACGATCACCTCATGCTGGCCGAGCCCCGGCATGCTGCGGAAGAAATCGGAATCTTCCTCGCGGGCCGACTCTCCCGTCGGTACAAGGGCCGGGAACCGGTTCGGAACGACGCGCACCGTCCATTTCCCGCGCTCGTCGCGGTTCGCGGCGATCTCGGGAGGAGTCTGGTCCTCATGCCCGGGACAGAAGGGACAGCGCCGCGAGAAACGGGGGACGCGCCGCTTCTGCTCGGGCTTGATGAGATCCTCGGGGCGCTTCGCGCGCTCCGTCGAGACGATAACCCATTCCTTCGTCGCCGGATTCTGCCGAATTTCTGGCATGGTCCGCCTCCGCCCTCATTTATCCGATTTGTCCCTGCCGAAATCCCGCCACCGCTCCGCCATGGCGAGAAGATTGTCGTGCACGACGCGGTTCACGGTGCCCTTCGGGTACGTTCCCTTCTTGGACGGCTTTCCCGCGGGGAGCCCCGCGAGAATCGCGATGCCCTCATCGACCGATTTCACGGGGTAGATGTGGAATTTCTTGTGCGCGACGGCCGCGACGACCTCGTCGTCGAGCATCAGGTCGGCGACGTTCTGCTCGGGAATGACGACCCCCTCGGCGCCCTTGAGCCCCCGCGACTTGCACACGCGGAAAAATCCCTCGATCTTCTCGTTCACGCCGCCGATCGGCTGGATTTCCCCCTTCTGGTTGATCGAGCCGGTCACGGCGATGTCCTGCCTGAGCGGAATCTCGCCGATGCTCGAGAGAATCGCATAGAGCTCCGTCGAGGAGGCGCTGTCTCCGTCGACCCCGCCGTACGACTGCTCGAAGCAGAGGCTCGCGCTCATGGCGAGCGGATGCTCCTGCCCGTACCTTCCCCTCAGAAAGCCCCCGAGGATGAGCACGCCTTTGTTGTGCGTGCGCCCGCTCATGTCCGCTTCCCGCTCGATGTTGATGACGCCGGCGTTCCCGAGGGACGTGATCGCGGTGATGCGGGAGGGCTTGCCGAACATGTAATCGCCGAGATCGTACACGGAGAGACCGTTCACCTGGCCGACGACGGAGCCGGCGGTGTCGATCATGAGCGTTCCCTCGTCGATGCGCTCCTGGATCTTGTCCTCGAGGAGATTGAGCCGTTCGTTGCGGCGCTTGATCGCCTCGCGGACGTGCGCGCCCGTGACGCTGCCGTTCCCCTCTTCCCCGGCGAGAAACACGGACTCGCGGATGACGTCCGAGATCTCGCTGAATCGCGTGGAGACCTTGTTCTGGCGTCCCGCGAGCCGCACGCCGTACTCGACGACCGCGGCGACTCCCGAGCGGTCGAACGGCTTCAGGTGTTCCTTGCCGGCGAGCGCCTTGATGAAACCCGCGTACTGCCTGATGATGCCGTTCGAGTTCTTCACCTCGCGGTCGAACTCCGCCTTGATTTTGAAAATCTTCTGGAAATCCTCGTCGTACGAGTACAGGAGAGAATAGAGGTAGTCGTCGCCGATGAGCACGATCTTGACCTTGAGCCGCATCGCTTCGGGCTTCATGACGGAGGAGCCGATGAAGCTCCACGGATCGTAGCTCTGGATGAGGGCCTCGCTGCTCTTGAGCGTCCGCTTGAGGCTCTGCCACACGCCCGGCTCCGTGAACACGTCGAGCGCGTTCAGCACGAGGTAGCCGCCGTTCGCCTTGTGGAACGATCCCGCGCGAATGTTCATGTGGTCGGCCCGCCAGGCCCCGCCGAAGACGATCTCGCGCTCGATCGCGCCGAAGAGGTTCCGGAAGTTCGGAAAGTTCTCGATGACGACGGGGGGCGCCTTCGTTTCGGAGTTGTCGACGACGACGTTCACGCGGAACTCCCTGAACGGATCCTCCCGCTCGCCGGGCTCGGCCGCCCCGGACTGCTGCTGCGGCGGGCTCTCCTCCTCGGACGCGCGGAAGAGGTCCAGCTTCTGCATGAGCGCCTCCTCGACGTCCTCGAGCACGTGAGAGAGCGCCTCGTTCTGGTACTTGCGGTCGATCTCCTGGATGAGATCGTGGATCAAGGGCCGCACCGTGTCGAAGTCGAACTCCTCGAGGATACGGTTTGCCTCGCGCTCGAGGTCCTTCACCTGCACGTAGACTGCCTGCATCTGCTCCGAGAGCTTCTCGGCGGATTCCTCGTAGTGCTTCACCTTTTCCTTCGGAAGCTTCCCTTCCTCGCCGAGCTTCTCGATCTGCGGGAGATTGACCGGGTTGCCGTCGACGAGGGGCACGATCTCGGGCTTGACGATCGGGCCCACCTGTATCCGGACCATCGTGAACCCCTCGGTCGCGATGTCCTTCTCGAACTTCGAGATGATGTCTTTCTGCTTCGTCTGGAACTCCTCGATGAGCTTCTTCCGCCGGTCCTTGTAGTAGTCGCTCCGGAAGAGGGAAGGAATCTTGCTCATGAGCTCCGCGATGAGCCGGTTCATGTCGGCGATGAGGTGGTCGCCGCCCCCCGCCTCGAGCTCGATGCAGCGCGGCATGTTCGGATCCTTGAAGTTGTTCAAATAGCAGATGTCAGGAGGGATCGGCCCCTTCTTCTCGAGGCGCTCGAGTAGATGCTTGATCGTCGTCGTCCTGCCCGTTCCCGCGAGGCCGGTGATGAAGATGTTGTATCCCCGGTGCTCGAGCTTGAGCCCCATTCTGATGGCCTCGAGCGCCCGGTCCTGGCCGATGATATCCTGACAGGCCTTGATGTCATCGGTCGTCTTGAAATCGAAAATGTTCGTCGGACAGCGCCACCGGAGTTTCGCCGGTGGAAGCTCGCGGGCCCGCACGGATTTCTTCATTGCCGATCCTCCAGGAAAACCGGCTCGCGCACGAAGCGACGGGCGCCTCACTTCACCCTCTTCACGATGACGGCGGTCGCGTCATCGCGCCACTTCTCGCTCGAGCCGTACTTGTACACGTGTGTGAAGAGCCTCTCGATGATCGTAAGGGCCTTTTCGTTGCGTTCCTTCCTGACGAATTCGATCAGGCGGTCGTCGCCGAAGGGTTTCCCCTGCGTATCCTCCCGCTCGATCAACCCGTCCGTATACAGGACGAGAACGTCTCCGACGTCCATGAAGGCAAAGCCGCGCCTGAACGTCGTGTCGGGGACCGGGCCGAGAATCGTCCCGCCGACGCCGAGCTTCTGCACCTCCGACGCCTTGATGAGGAGCGGGGGGTTGTGGCCCGCGTTCACGTACACGAAGGTTCCGTTGTGCTCGAGCTCCCCGTAGACGAGCGAGATGAAACGCGACGAGAGGAAGCTCTCGTTGATCACCCGGTTCAGCTTTTCCAGGAGCCCCGCTATCTTGAGCTCCCGCTCGACCCCCATCCGGAGCCCCGTGATCACGTCCCGCGCCATGAGCGCCGCCGGAAGCCCGTGTCCGCTCGCGTCCCCGATGGCGAGCCCCATCATCTTGCTGTCGAAGATGTGAAAATCGTAGAGGTCCCCCCCGACGAGCTCCGCCGCCAGGGACCGTCCCGAGATATCGTATCCGTCGAAGACCGGGTCCTGCTTCGGCAGGAGGCTCTTCTGGATCTCGTACGCCTCCTGGATCACGACGCCGAAGCTGCGCGTCGACCTGATGTAGTTGAGGGTATTCCGCACCGAGTTGAAGGAGAGCTCGAGGAGCTCGCGCTCCCACCCCGCCCCGAGCCTGAAGGCCATGAGAAACTGGTTCTCCTCGCCGATGACGACCGCGACGCTGTCCTTCCCCCAGGGAGGCGTGACGGTATCGCCGTAGATGTAGGCCTTGTTCTCGATGACGAGGGCGACGGCCGGGTCGTTCCGGGGAAAGGACTGGGGCCACGGCTCGCTCGCGGCGCCGACGGGGCCCTTGACCTTTTCGTACGAGCTCCCCTTGCGGCGGTAGAGCGATCCGCTTCGTATCTTGAGCTCCACGCTGAAGGACTGCGCCAGCTCGTCGAGCACGAGGATGTTGAGGTCCTTCGGGCTCGCCTTGCCGATCTTGGCGAGGAGCGAGTCGAATTTTCTATAAAATGCCTTCGGTTGAAACTGTAATTCCTTCGGTTCCATGCGATATGCCCCTTCTTCGGGAACGTGCGCGCAGGGTGAAGATAAATCATCGGCGGCGCTCGATGCAACGCTTCTTTGGCGGCTCTCCTCGAATTTGCCTTTGCGGGCGCCGGACACGATAATATAATGACTGGGGCCGCGGTGCATGCGCAGAGCAGGGCTCTCATCTGAAGGACGGTGGCAGGGGTGCTCGACAGAAGAAGATTCCTCGTTGGCCTCGCGGCGGGCGCCGCGGGGCTCCTCGTCTCCAAAGGAAAGCTCCAGGCCTTCTCCGCGCCGAAAATCCTCAAGCCCGGCGCGGCCGACAAAAGCGAAAAGAGCGAACTACACACGACGGCCGTCGTCAAGGGCGCGAGCCCGGAGCTCGCCACGCGCAAGGCGATCGAGCTCATCGGGGGAATGGGCTCGTTCGTATCCAAGGGAGACGTCGTTCTCGTAAAGCCGAACATCGGATGGGACCGCGTGCCCGAGCAGGCCGCGAACACCAACCCGGCCGTCGTCGCAACGCTCGTCGCGCTCGCGCTCGAGGCCGGGGCGAAGAAGGTCGTCGTCGCGGACAATCCCTGCAACGACGCGCGGCGGACCTACGTGCGCAGCGGCATCGCGGACGCGGCGAAAAACGCAGGGGCGGAAGTCGTGTATATGGAGGACCGCCACTACGTGAAAACGAATCTGAACGGCGAGGTCATCAAGGATTGGCTCGTTTTTCGCGGCGCGATCGAGGCGGACAAGATCATCAACGTCCCCATCGCCAAGCATCACGGCCTCGGCGGCCTCACGCTCGCGATGAAGAATCTCATGGGGGTCACGGGGGGGGCGCGAAATCTCATGCATCAGAGACTCCCCGAAAGTCTCGTCGATCTCGGGGCGTTCTTCAAGCCGCGGCTCACCGTCCTCGACGCGGTGAGAATTCTCAAGGCGAACGGGCCGCAGGGCGGGAGCACGAGCGACGTCGTCCAGCTCAACACGGTCGCGGCGAGCGCGGACCCGGTGCGCATCGAGGCCTTCGGCGTCACGCTCTTCGGGAAGAAGGTCGAGGATTTTCCGACGGTCACCCTCGCGGCGAAGCGCGGCCTCGGCACGGGGGATTTCAGGAGCACGGGATTCATCGAAGTCAATTTAGGATAACCCGCGATGAAGAATCTTCGGCGCCTATCCCAGATTCTCTTCTTTCTCTTCTTCGTCTACCTCTTTATCCAGACCGAGTACAAGGGCCGTAACGAGCTCGGCCTCCCCGTGCGGCTCTTTCTCGACTTCGATCCGCTCACGGCCCTGAGCGCGCTCCTCGCCTCGCACGCGGCGCGGGCGATATTCCTTCTTTCGCTCATCACGGTGGGGCTCACGGTCTTTCTCGGGCGTTTCTACTGCGGCTGGGTCTGCCCGCTCGGGGCGATCAATACATTCTTCGGATACTTCCGCATGCGGGCCCTCAAGCCGAATCATTCGGAAGGGAGATACCCGCGGCTGCGCCCGCTGAAATACTACGTTCTCGTCTTCGTTCTCGTCGCGGCGCTTTTCGGATGGAACGCGGCCGGATTCGTCGATCCGATCTCGCTCACGATCCGGTCGCTCGCGATCGGCTACAACCCCGCTATCAACAAGATCGTTCGTTCCGTGCTCGAGGCGGGGGTTGCGATCCACGTTCCCGTCGTGAGCCCCGCGATCGACGCGCTCTATACCAAGATGACGGGGACCGTTCTCTCGTTCAACCAGCCGATATTCAGGCAGTCTCTCCTCATCGGGCTCATATTCACGGCGATTCTCGCCCTCAACGCGCTCGCCCCGCGCTTCTGGTGCCGTTACCTCTGCCCGCTCGGCGCGCTCCTCGGCCTCATCGGCTGGAAGCAGATCGGCGCGCGAGTGAGTAACAACAAGGAAAAGTGCATCTCCTGCCGGAAATGCGTCGTCGCCTGCCAGGGGGACGCGACACCCTTCCCGCCGGGAGAATGGGCGAGCAGGGAATGCCTCGTCTGCTACAACTGCCGCGAGGTCTGCCCGGTGGACGCGATCTCGATAAAGGCCACCGCGAGGGACACGGGCGACGGAAACGTGGACCTCGGGCGGCGGCGGCTTCTCGCAAGCGGCGTCGCCGCGCTCGTCGTCGTGCCCGCGGTTGCGGCCGTGGTGCAGAGCAAGCGCACCGATCCGTCGCTCATCCGGCCGCCGGGCGCCCTTCCCGAAGAGGAGTTCCTGCGCCGCTGCGTGAAGTGCGGCGAGTGCATGAAGGTGTGCCTCACGAACGGCCTCCATCCGACGCTCACGGAGGCCGGC
>JBEKAW010000035.1:0-13184 GCA_050015715.1 Candidatus Krumholzibacteriaceae bacterium | reverse complement strand
AGACGCCTCGGAGACGAGCGCGGCGTGGCGCTTCTTGCGGCCGGTTCACTCGCGACGTGGAGCCCGCATTTCGGAAGCGACCTCGACATCATCGCCGTGGCGGCGGACGAGCGCTCCACACCGCGAAAGGACGCGATCATCCACGCGCTTCTCGACGACGCGCGCGCGATGCGTCTTGGACCGATCGACCTGAGACTCCGCGGCGAAGGGAAAAGCGCGCCCCTCGTTCAAACGCTCGACTATTACGAAAGCTACTTTCAGACGCGCGCCTCTCTCTGGGAGATCATCGCGTACTCGAAGTGCAGGTTCATCCGCGGCGACGCGGAGACCGGACGCGCCTTCGAGGAGATGCTCGCGCGCACGCTGCCGGTTCTATTTTCAAGGGAGGGCTGGAAGGAACGGCTCCTCGAGACGCGCGCGAAGCTCGAGTCGCTCTCGAAGGGCGCGTGGGACGTCAAGCACGCGGCGGGCGGGCTCTACGACATCGGTTTTCTGCTCTCAGCGGCGCGGCTCCTCGGACTTCTCGGCCCCGCCGTTCCGGCCGTTCAGACCGGGCGCCGCGAGGAGCTCGAGCGGCTGCGGGAAGCGGGGCTCCTCGAAGCGGGCGACCCCGCGACACTCCTCGGCGCGTACCGCGTCTTCTGGACAATCGAGCACGCGGCGGCGCTCCACGGCATCCCGTATCCGCCGTCGAGCGGACGCGAGAATTTCTTCGAGAGCTATTTCGGGCGGCTGTTCGGCGACATCGTGAAGGGAGAAGGAACGTTTCTCGGGCGGCTCGAGGGTCTGAAACGCGATGTGCGGGAAATATTCGACCGCTTCCTTGAACGAACCGCATAAGACCGCTCACAGCACAAAGCTGTTCACGACCCCTCGTCGAGCTCCGCTTTGAGCCGGAGCCTGATCTCCCGCATCTTCGCCGCATCAGCGAGCTTGCGGCCGCCCTTCGTCTTCACGTAGAAGGAATCGGCCGCCGTCTCCCCCCTCGTCGTGATCTGCGCGCTCTGGATGTCGAGCCCTTCCTCGGAGAGTATCCTCGTGACTCGGTAGAGAAGGCCTGGCCGGTCGAGGGCGGCGAGATCGATGATCGTGCTCTCGCGCGAGAGGTCGTTCTCGAACTCGACGACGGTGGCGACGCGCGCTCCCTTCGCGGTGCGCCACTTCCAGCGCTCGACGTGGGCGGCGTAGGCGCGGTCCAGATCGATCTGGCCGCCGAGGACTCCCGCCAGATCGCGTTCGATCTTCCCGGCGGCCTCCCCCGGGAGCGTGAGACGCCCGTCGCCGCCGGTGCAATGGAAGATGTCGATCACGATCCCGTCCTTCCGCGTGAACGCGTAGGCGCCGAGGATGTTGAGATCGTTGATCGTGATGACGCCGCACAGCTGCGAGAGCCTGAAGGGACGGTCTTTCGTGCACACGGTGAGCTCGATCGAATGCTGGAGGCGCCGGATCTCGACGATCGCGTTCCTCCCGCGAAGGCGCGCCACCATCGCGACGTGGGCGCGGACCCGCGCGGGCGTGACGACCATCGCGTAGCGCTCGGGAAGATTCGACAGATGCACCTCCATCGCGGCGCGCTCCTCGTCCGTTTCGCAGAGAGCGATCATCTTCTGGTTGCGCTTCTCGAAGACGCGCCGGTAGGCGGCCCCGGAGCCGGACTTGTCCGCGAGCATCCTCGACGCCTTGAAGTACAGGTCCTCGAGAAGGTTCTCCTTCCAGCCGGTCCATACGCTCGGTCCGGTCGCCTTGAGATCCGCGTACGTGAGGAGATAGAGAAGCTTGAGGTTCCGGTGGTTCCTCACGTGCCGCGCGAACTCGAGACCGGTGTCGCGGTCCTCCATGTCCCGCCGCTGGCTGAAATGCGACAGAAGGAGATGGTTCTTCACGAGAAAGACGACGAGCGAGCGCGAGGCCGCGGAGACGGGGAACGCGCGGAGCAGCCGCTCCGCCAGGCGCGCGCCCGAGCGAGCGTGTCCTCGCGCGCTGGGCTTCCCGATGTCGTGGAGGAGCGTGGCGAGCACGAGCTCGGTCCTCTCGGCGATCTCGTCGTAGATCCGCGGCAGGAGCCCTCCCTCGTGCTGGAGGAGCTCGTCGAGGTTCGCGACCGCCTGAAGGCTGTGCTCATCCGCCGTGTACTGGTGGTAAAGATCGTATTTCTTGAGGCACGTGAGCCTGTCGAAGGGCGGGAAGATGTGTCTGAGAACGCCGAGCTCGTGCATGCTCCGTATGACGGGCGCCTTCTCCCCCGGCATCTCGACGAGCCCGATGAACTCCCTGCGCATCCGCGCCGTGACGGCCGCGCCGAGCCGGGGCGGCCTGAAGGCGTTTCGTATGCGCCGTTCCGTCTGCGGCGAAAACCGCTTCCCCGTGCGGAGCTGCTCCTTGAAAGGGGCGAGCGGGTCCGCCTTCATGCGCGCGCGGCTCATGCGCAGATCGATCCGGCCGAGCCCGCGCGATCCGACCCGCCGGTAGAGGGAGCCCTCCACGATTCGCAGGTTGCCCTCCCCTCGAGTCTCTTCGAGGAAGCGCTCGATCGGCTTGTAAATGGAGCGCGTCATCGAGTAACAGTCGCGCATGAACCGCTCGACGGCGAGGAGCCCCCCCGCGTCGGCGTATCCGAGGCCCTTCGCCGCCGAGCGCTGGAGGTCGAGCGTGAGAACGTTCCAGTTGGTTCCCATGAGGAAATGAAGCTCGTGTCTCGTGCGCAGGAGAAAATCGAACGCCCCCTGGATGTCCGCGATCTCCCCCCGGTCGATGATGGCGAGCCGGTAGAGCCCCTCGAGCGTGCCCTCCCACGGAAGCACCATCCCCACCCACCGGATCATCTGATGGTCGCGCAGGCCCCCGGGGCTCTCCTTGACGTTCGGCTCGATGAGATGGTAGCTCCAGCCGTATTTCTTCCAGCGGCGGCGGGTCTCCTCGAGCTTCACCCTGAGGAGCTCGCCGCTCTCGCGTCCGCATATGCCGTCTCGCATCGCGCGGAGCTCGTCCCTGAGCGCGTCGTCCCCGGAGATCAGGCGGCTGTCGAGGACGGCCGTCATGAGGTCGGTGTCGCGCTCGAGCGCCGCGCGGAGCTCGGGGAGCGTGCGCACCGAGTGTCCGAGCTCGAGCCCCGAATCCCAGAGCATCCGCACGAGGTACCCCGCGAACGCCGTGCCCGCGGGCCCCGGTTTCTTGTCCCAGAGAAAGAGGAGATCGACGTCGCTCCGCGGCGAGAGCTCGCGCCGCCCGAAGCCCCCGAGCGCGACGACGGCGGGGGCGCGGCGGAGCTTCGCCCCGGTCCATTCCCGGAGCGAATCGTGGAGATGCTGAACGACGACCTCGACCGCGGCGGAGCAGGCGCGCGCGGTCTCGACGCCGGACGCGCCGGCGCGGTGGCTCTTCTCGAGGCTTTTCAGGAAATCTTTGTGGGCCTCCCGCACCTCTCCGGCGAAGGAGGTCATCCAATCCTCTCCCGTCCCGTACCGGGGCGCCGGGAGCGCCGATCTCTTGAGAACCGGAGGTTTCATCTTCAGAGAGTCCGTTCGCGAGCGCGCCGTGCGGCCCTCGCGCGTACCATTATATATCAAAGTAGATGCAGAACTCGAACGGATGCGGACGGATCATCATCGGGATGATCTCGTTCTCTCGCTTGTAATCGATCCAGGTCCGGATCACGTCCTCGGTGAACACGTCCCCCTTGAGGAGAAACTCGTGCCCCGCCCCGAGCGCCGCGAGCGCCGCCGGGAAATCGGGGAGCGTCTTCTTCACGTGCGCGAGCTCCTCGGGAGGCATGTCGTAGATGTTCTTGTCGAGCGGCTCCCCGGGGTGCCGCCGGTTCTCGATCCCGTCGAGCCCCGCCATGAGGATCGCCGCGAAGGTGAGGTACGGATTCCCGGTCGAGTCGGGACAGCGGAACTCGACGCGCTTCGCCTCGCTCTTCCCGGAGCCCACGGGGATTCTGATCGCCGCGCTCCGGTTCCGCTGCGAGTACGCGAGGTTCACCGGCGCCTCGAACCCCGGCACGAGCCGTTTGTAGGAGTTCGTCGAGGCGTTCGTGAGGCCCAGCAGCGCATGCGTGTGCTCGATGAGCCCGCCGATGAAGTAGAGCGCCGTCTCGCTCAAGCCCCCGTACTCGGGGCCGGCGAAGAGATTCTTGTTTCCCTTCCAGAGCGAAACGTGACAGTGCATTCCCGAGCCGTTGTCGCGGAATATCGGCTTCGGCATGAAGGTGGCGGTCTTCCCGAACGCGCGCGCTGTGTTCTTGACGACGTACTTGAAGATCGACACCCCGTCCCCCATCCGCACGGCCGTGTCGAAGCGGAGCCCGATCTCTCCCTGCCCCGCCGTCGCCACCTCGTGGTGGTGCACCTCGCACGTGAGGCCGCACGCGGTGAGATTCTTCACGATCTCGCTCCGGAGATCCTGGAGCGAATCGGTCGGCGGCACGGGGAAATAGCCTTCCTTGAAGCGCGCCTTGTACGCGAGGTTCGGCCCCTCGTCCGTCCCCGAGTTCCATGCGCCCTCGACCGAATCGATCCGGTAGAATCCGCTCCGCTCGTCCTGCGCGAAGCGCACGTCGTCGAATATGAAGAACTCCGCTTCCGGCCCGAAGTACGCGCGGTCCGCGATCCCCGTGCTCACGAGATGCTGCTCGGCCTTCCGCGCGATATAGCGCGGATCGCGGTCGTACGGCTCTCTTGTGATGGGATCGTGGATGTTGCCGATGATGCTGAGCGTCGGGTGGCAGTAGAACGGGTCCATGAACGCGGTCGCCGGATCCAGGATGACGAGCATGTCGCTCTCGTTGATGTTCTTCCAGCCGCGGATGCTCGATCCGTCGAAGGGGATCCCCTCGGCGAAGAGCTCTTCCGTGAGCCTCGCCGCCGGGATCGTGAAATGCTGCCACATGCCGGGAAAATCGATGAATTTGATGTCGACGAACTCGGCGCCCTTCGATTTTGAAAATTCTACGACCTCGCGGGGATTGTTGATCATGGGCCGCTCCTTGAGGAAAACGCTGAGACAGGTAACCTGGGGACTATCTTCGAACCATCGCCATCATTTGTAAACGCATCGCGAGGAAATCGTCAATACAATTCTTCGGGCCTCGGCGCGGGATTTCTCGGCGGGGCCGCCGCGGCGCGCTCACGGCGTGTCGCGCCACTGCCACGGGGCGAAATTGATGTAGCGGATGCGAGGCGGCGTCTCCTTGAAATCGACGAGCGAGGAGGAGGCGTTCGCGACCGAGAGCCGGTGGATCGCGTCGAGCTCCATGCCGAGGTAGTGCGCGAGCACCGGCTTGATGACGTCCGAGTGGGAGACGGCCGCGGCCCTTCCCGTCGTGACCTCGCTCACGATGCGAGAGACCGCCTCGAGCGCGCGCCTCTGGATATCGATCATTCCCTCGCCGGCCGAGAACCGCGAGCGCGTCGGCGACTCGAAGTAGAGCTTGAAGTCCTCGTCGTCGCGGAGGTCGTGGTAAGACTTCCCGACCCACTTGTCGAATGCGGACTCGTTGAGTCGCTCCTCCTCTCGGATCTCCGCGCCCCAGGCGTCCGCGAGAATGCGGGCCGTTTCGTACGCCCGTTCGACCGTGCTCGTGTAAATTATGGGAATCTTCTTCACCTCGAGGGCGCGCGCCAGTTCCCCTACCCCAACCCTCCCGTCGTCGTTGAGCAGGACGGGGGTGCGCCCCATGACGCGGTGCTCCCTGTTCCATTCGGTTTGTCCATGGCGTATGAGATAGAGAAACATCACGGCCTTTCGACGCCGCGGGCGCTCGCGCGGCTCAGAAGGAGTGCTCGTAGCCGAGCTTCGGCATGGGCCTCGTGCGCCCGCTCCGGTCAACGAGCACGACGCCATCGGCCGCGGGGACGACCGAGCCGATCACGCTCGCGCCGGCGAGCGCGTTGACTCCTCCCCCGCCCGGACGACTCGAAACCGCTCCGCCCAGCAACCCCACCCCCTCGCGAGAAACGGTCGCGAGCATCACGTATTCCTCGCCGCTCGAGACCGCGAAGTCGACGAGGGATGCCCCTTTGAGCCCGAAGAGCTCTCCGACGGCCGGAGGCACGGGAAGCGTCTCCTCGCGAACGACGGCTCCGACGCCCGACTCTTCGCACAGCGTCCGCAGGTCCTTCGCGAGCCCGTCCGAGACGTCGATCATCGCCGTGACGCACGGAGGCTCCGCGTCGAGAAGCGCCGCGTCGAGAGGACGGGCAACGGGAACGAGGTGCTGCCGAACGAGGTCCACGAGCGCTTCTCCCATCGGGCCGGCGCCGAGAGCGCCTGCCATCCGCGCGAGCTCCGCCGGGCTCGTCGCGAGGGAGAGAGAGCCCAGCATCTTCTTCAGGCTCGAGGCCGATCCGGAAAGCCCCGGGATGCGGGGCGCGGGCGCGCCTTCACCGGGCGGCTCTCCGTGGAGCGCCGAGAGAATCCCGAGCCCCGCGCTCGACGATCCGATCGCCCCAAAGAGAACGATTGAGTCTCCCGCGCGCGCGCCCGAGCGGCGAATCGCGCGGCCGGGCCGGGCCTCCCCGACGATCGCGACGTTGAAAAAATAGGCCCCAGGGCTCAGAACCGTGTCCCCTCCGACGAGACTCACGCCGTACTGCGCGCAGGAACGCCTGAGACCGTCGATGATCCCGTCGACGTCGGCCGGCGTGCATCCTTCCGGAAGCCCGGCCGTGAAAACGATCGACCCGGGGACGCCGCCCATGGCGAATATGTCGGAGACGTTCGACGTGACGAGCTTCTGGACGGCCTGGCTCAGGGTGCAGAGCCCCCGCCTGAAATGCACGCCCTCCGCGGAGGCGTCGGCCGCGAAGAGGAGCTCCCCCTCCACGCCGGGGAGAACCGCCGCATCGTCTCCGATGCCGCATCCCGGGAATGCCTTCCGGAGGCGATCGATGACCTCGAGCTCTTTCATCCTATTCCAGCTCTTTGAGGGCGAAGGGCAGGGCCCGCATGCAGTCTCCCGCGATCATCCCGCGCTCGCCGGTCTCGCAGGCGGCGATCTCGGCGGCCCGCGAGTGGAGATAGACGCCGAGCCGGGCCGCGCGCGCCGCGCCGCACCCCTGCGCGAGGAAACCGGCGATGGCGCCGCTCAGAACGTCGCCGCTCCCCGCCGTCGCCTGTCCCGGATGCCCGTGAACGTTGATGCCGGCGAGCCCCTCGGGGCTCACGACGATCGTCGGCGCGCCCTTGTGCACCACCGTAACGCCGGTTCCCCTGACGAGCTCGCGGAGCCACTCGATGCGCGGCACGGGAAGCTCCGGGGCGCTCTCCCCCGCCAGCCGCTTGAGCTCGCCCGAATGGGGAGTCACGACGATCTCCTTGACCATCGACGCCTTCACGACGTCGGCGAACCGCCCCTCGAGGGCGTTCAGAGCGTCGGCGTCGATGAGGAGCGGCTTCGGACTTTTTTCGAGCACGAACCTCACGACCTTCACCGTCTCCTCGTCGGTCGTGAGGCCCGGGCCCATCGCGATCGCGTCGAAGCGGATCTCCTGGAGAAGGTTCCCCGCGGCCGCCTGCGCGATCGAGCCCGCGCGGGTTTCGGGCAGCGAGATGAATATCACTTCCGGCGCCGAGGCCTGGACGGCGGCGCGTATCGACTCGGGCCCCGCGCAGTAGACGATGCCGCAGCCCGTCCTGAGCGCCGAGAGCGCGGTGAGCTGCGCCGCGCCCGCGTAGCGGCGGCTTCCCGCGATGACGAGGAGCGAGCCGCACGCGAATTTGTGCGCGGTCGGCTCCCGCAGGGGAACGTCCTCGAGCGCCCGGTCGAGGTCGAGCGCCTCCATCCCGGGTTTTTCCTCGTCGATCACCTCTGGAGGAACGCCGATGTCTCCGACGACGAGCTCCCCCACACACCCCTTTCCCGGATAGAAAAGGCAGCCGATCTTGGGAAGCCCCATCGTGACCGTCACGTCGGCCACGACCGCCTCTCCCATGACCTCGCCCGTATCGGCGTTGACACCCGAGGGCACGTCGATCGCGATGATCGGAAGATCGCACCCGTTCATGAGGTCGATCGCGGCGGCGTACTCTTCCTTGACCGGTTTCGCGAGCCCCGTTCCGAGAAGCGCGTCGACGATCGCGTCCGAGTCCTCGAGCGCCTTCCGCACGAGCTCCTGCCAGCCGGAGAGGTAGAGGAAATGCTCGACGATTCTCTTGTCCTCGCGCAGCGCCGCGAGCCGCGCGTGATTCTTCGCGGCGTCCGGAGAGAATTCCTCCGGGCGGTGAAGATAGTGGAGAATCACCTTCGCCCCCTGCTCGGCGAGGAGCCGCGCGACGACGAGGCCGTCGCCGGCGTTGTTTCCGCGCCCGAGAAATATCGAGACGGTGAGCTCGTCGAGCGATGGAAACATCGACGCGATCTGCTCGAAGACCCGCTGACCCGCGCGTTCCATGAGCGCAACGCCGGTGACGAAGCGGCTGATCGTCGCCTCGTCGATCCGGCGCATCTGGGCTCCCGTTACGACCTTCATGCGAATGGTCCTTTCACCGCTTTCCCTTTTTGTTGAGCTTCTCGACGATCTTCACGAGCGCGTACGCGTCCTCGATCTCGAAGTCGGCGCCCGATTCCTTCGTGCCGAACGTGTCCCCGTACCGGGCGAAGACCGTGCGGATACCGAGCTCCGCCGCGCCGACGATGTCGCGCTCGGGCCAGTCGCCGACCATGAGCGCCTCGGCGGCCCGGATTCCCATTCTATCGAGAACCATCCGGAACGGCGCCGGGCTCGGCTTGTATTCCCCCGTGTCCTCGTACGTGATCACCATGTCGAACATGTGATGGAGCTGGAGGTAGCAGAGACGGAGCCACGCCTCCTGGCGCGGCGCGTCCGAGATGACGGCGAGCTTGAGCCCCCGGCTCAGGAGCTGTATGAGCGTCATCTTCACGTGCGGGTAGAGAACGAGCGCCGCCTCGCGCGCCCGCCGGTAGCCGACGATCCCCGCGGCGAGGATCTTGTAGTCGACCTCGCCGATGAGGTTGACGAGGAGCCGGTTGAAAACCTTCTGGTACTCAATCCCCTCGTCCCCGTAGATCTTCAGTATCTCCTCGCGGATACGGTCCGGCGGCACGAGGAGCCCCGCGTCGATCATCGCCTGGATCGCGGCCTCGATCGAAACTTCCTTCATTCGCTTGAAATCCGTAAGCGTGTTGTCGAGATCGAAGATGACGAGCTTTATCATCGCGAGTCTTTCTCCTTGCCCGGCGAATCGGGCGCCCATATACTCCCGCCATGGGAACGGAAGAGCAGAACGATCACCCCGGCACCGGCGCGCCGCCGGATCCCGGCGACACCGGCCCCCAAGCCCCCCCGCCGGCCGCCGGAGCCCCCGCGCCCCTGCCCGCCGGCCCCCCGCCCGGATTGCTCGATGGGGTCAACAACTACGTCCTGCTCATCTTCGCGGGCGCCTGCCTTATCATGCACTATTCGCTCTCGGGGCTTCTCTATTTCAAGGGATGGATCGCGCTTTCCCTGTCGCTGCCCGGGATCTTCGCGATCTTCACCCCGCTGTATCTCCTGTCGCAGCGATCCGCGTTCGGATTCGTCAGCGAGTTCCGCCTCGTGCGGCCCCATCCGGGAACCACGGCCGTCGTTATCCTCACCGTGGCTTCCGCCATCCTTCCGATCGAGGCGTTCTCGGGCCTCTTCGAGCGGATGTGGCCGCCGGATGCCGATTATACCAGCTTCATCCTCTCAATCAAGCCCAAAGGACCCATGTCCTTCTTCCTCATCGCGATCGGCGTCGTTCTCGTCGCGGCGTTCACCGAGGAGATCCTCTTCCGCGGCTTTATCCAGAGAATCTTTCAGCGCAACATGACCGCGCCGCTCGCCATCGTGCTCGCGGGCCTGATCTTCTCCCTGAGCCACTTCAACCCGCCCGCCATCCCGGGGATCGCGGTGCTCGGCATGCTCTTCGGATTCATCTTCTACCGGACCGGCAACCTCTGGAACTCGGTCGCGGCGCACGCGCTCTACAATCTCGTGACCCTCGTCAGGCTCAACGCCTCCTCGGAGCAGGAGCTCGCCGCCTCCCGGGTCACGATGCCCTCTCCAACGTGGACCCTCGTGTCGCTCGCCGTCCTCGCGTTCTGCATCTGGACCCTGGTCCGCATGCCCCGGGCCGCGCAGCAATAAAAAAGGGGGCTCGAAGGCCCCCCATCCGAAAGATATTTCGAATCCCTACTTGCTCGAGAACGACAGATCCTTGCCGATGCTGATCTCCCCGTTGTCGATCCGGATGTTGAAGCCGCATTCCGGATTGTTGCACACCCACGCTTTGTAGCGGATGGGCGCTCCATCCCTTCCATAATCCGAGAGGGGAATGAGAACCCCTTTATTGCACTTCAAGCAGCCAGTGAAGTTTTCCGGCATAGGCCCCCGCGGTTCCTCCCCAGCGAACCCGCAGTACTCACCTCCATCTCCACGTAAATCCCTACCGTACCCACTGTTCGCGCCCTTTCGAGCGTTCACATATTCCCCGCAATCTGATATGCTGTCAAGCGAAAAAGGAGTGCCGCCATGCCCCGGAATAAACGCGCGTTTCTCTTTGACCGCATGCTCGGCAAGCTCTGCATCAAGATGAGAATGCTCGGCTACGACGCGATGCTCAACCCCGAGGGAGAGAACGGCCGGTTCTTTCTCAACGCGGCGAACGCGGGGAGAACGGCCGTCACCCGCGCGCGGAGCATGGGGGACCGTCCCGGCCAGAAGCCGGTGATCCTCCGCTCCGGCGACGTCATCGGGCAGATCGTCGAGCTCTTCGCCTCGACCGGCGAGGCGCCTCTCTTCGAGCCGTTCAGCCGGTGCCTCGAGTGCAACGGGCTCCTCGTCGAGGAGACGGCGGAAGCCGTCCGGGGGCGTATACCCCCGTTCGTCGAAAAGAACTTCCACCGGTTCCACCGCTGCCCCGGGTGCGGCAGGATCTACTGGGAGGGAAGCCACTTCCAGGCGATGTCGGACGAGGTCAAGGCCATCGAGGAGAGACTGAAGAAGGGCTGAGCGCTACGCGAGACGGAGCCTGGCCCCGCGGCGTACGACGAGTCCGTCCCGCGCGAGCCCCGGAAGGACGCGCCGTATTCTCGCAAGGGAGAGCCCCGTCGCCTTCGCGAGCTCCCCTTCGCTTTTCGCGCGCCCGGCCAGCGAGCGCACGATGAGCCCGCGCGCCTCGCGGTCCGACCCTTCGAACCTCCCCTGTCGCGCGTGATGCGCGCTCCGCCGCGAGGGATTGGCGTGAGCGCTCTTCAGCATCACGCCGTAATCCATGAGGGCGTAGAACCATTCGCGTGGATTCTCCGCGTCGATCGTCCGTTCGACGAGCGGGAGTATCTCCGCGTCGGCGACCTTCGCTCTCCCCGGAAAGAATTCGTGAATGAACACGGCGCGGATGTTCGTTTCGATGAACGCGCGCGGCTCGCCGAAGGCGAAGTTCATGATCTCCGCTGCCGTCGCGGGGCCGATCCCCGGCAGCGCCCGAAGCTCGCTGTAGCCGCGGGGCAGGGCGCCGCCGAAACAGGAGACGAGAATGCGGGCGGTCTCCCTGAGATGGAGCGCCCGCCGGTTGTACCCGAGCCCGCTCCAGGCCCGGAGCACGGAGCCGAGGTCGGCACGCGCGAGAGACCGGACATCGGGGAACCGCTCGAGGAAAGGTCCGTACTTCGCGGCGACCCGCGCGACCTGCGTCTGCTGCAGCATGACCTCCGAAACGAGAATGCGGTATGGGTCATTGGTATGTCGCCAGGGCAGGTCGTGCCGCCCGTGGGCGCGGTAATGCGCGAGAACCGCTTCCCGGAATCTCCGTGCACGGCGGGCGGCGAGGGGCTTCATTTCTTCATCAGCCGCTTCCGCACGGCCTCGCTCTCGAGCTCGCGCAGCGCGTCGGCGGCGATCCATCGCGCCGCCTTCGACTCGCTCTTCCGAATCCGCTTCGCGGAGGCGATCGCGGCCCGATTGAGCGCCGGGCTGCGCTTGCCGATCTGGCGGAGCGCCCAGTTGACCGCCTTCTTCACGAAGTTGCGCTCGTCGCCGGCCTCACGCTCGATGAGCGGAAGATATTTCCCGAACCGGCTGTCGGGCGATTTCTTGTCGTGGACGGCGAGCGCGGCCATGAGGACGAACCCGGCGCGCTTGACGAACTCTTCCTTCCGCGCGCTCCATTCGACCGCCTTCGCGTGGGCGAACGGAGTCCTGTCGAAGAGGTTGCTGCAGACCCCGTCGCAGACGTCCCACGAGTCGAAATCCCTCGCCCATCGTTCGAGCTGCGCCTCGACGACCTCGGCCGGGTCGTCGACGAGCGCGGCGAGGATGCGCGCCTCGTGTATGCCCGACGCCCAGAGCTCGAGCGCGAGCGCGTGGTCCCTGCCGACCCGCTTCGCCATCGCGCGGAGCCGCGGGATCGACACGCCGAGCGTGTTGGTCGTGCTGATCCCGTAGCGTGCCATGCCGAGGACGTTCGCGGGATCGGCGAGCGAGCGAAGCTCGTCGAGCACGCCCGCCGATCTTCCTTCTGCCCGTTGCCGTGATCGAGCCATGCACATTTCCTTTCGCGCGGCCGCGTCAATCGATTCGCCGCGGCGCCGCGATCATCTTCTGACGAATCTCTTCAGGTAGTCTTTCGCCTCGGCGACCCCGAGGAGCAGGCAGAGACCGTAGAAGATCGCGAGCCCGGCACCGCCCCCGACGACGACGCTCGCGAGCCTGATCCAGATCGATTGCCCGAGCGGCTGGAACAAGAACCGGGCTAGAAGCCACCCCACGAACCCTCCCGCGACCGAGGCCGCCGTCAGCGTCATGAAGTATTTCGCGAGCGGCCCGAAATCCATCGCGCCGATCCTTCGAGGGACGAGAAGGAACAGAATCGCGATATTCAGAACCGCGGCGATCGTCATGGAGAGAGGAAACGCGAGGAAGCCCATCGTCCGCATCAGGGCGATATTGAGAACGAGGTTCACGCCGATCGAGGCGAAGCTCGCGTACATCGGGGTCCGGGGATCCTTGAAGGCGTAGAAGACGGCCGCCGCGTTACGGAGCCCCGACATGAAGGGGATCCCAATGACGTAGAGAACGAGCGCATGAGCGACGGCCGCCGTGTCGAGCGCCGTGAACCTTCCGTGCTGGTAGATGACGCTCGTGATCGGATAGGAGAGAAAGGCGATCACGACGGACGTCGGAATCGTGAGGAAGAAGACCATC
>JBEKAW010000034.1:0-14820 GCA_050015715.1 Candidatus Krumholzibacteriaceae bacterium | reverse complement strand
GTGAGGGGCGTGTACATGTCATCGAGAAGCACGGTCTCGGGCAGCCCGTGAAAGAACTCCCTGCGGACAGCGTAGATCGCGCCCGTCGCCCCCAGCATCGAAGCCGTGGCGCTCTCCATGCTCCGCAGCCAAACTTCATAGCTCCAGTAGAGCCCCATACCGCGGCCGGTTCCTCCCCCGCGGTCCTCGAGCACGAGCTCCCCGCTCACACTTCCCACTTTCGGATCGTTGAAGCACCGCACGAGCGCCCGGATCGCGCCGGCGTCGAAGCGCTGCCGCGCATCCGCGAAGACAAAAATCTCGCCTCCAGCCTGCCGTGCGAGCTTGTTGAGCATGGCGGGCTTGCCGATTCTTTCGGATGAGATGTATGGCCGGATTGCATTCTCACCGGCAAACCGCTCGACGATTCTCCGGGTCCCATCCGTGGAACCGTCGCAGCCGACGAGGATCTCCAGTTTGTCCCGCGGATAATCGGCTTCGAGGAGATTCCGGATCCTCGCTTCAACGTTCTTTTCTTCGTTATGGACGGATATGAGCACGGACACCGTCGGGAGAATATCTCCCTTCACGACGGGCTTTGCGCCAAAGATCTTCCAGAGCCACAGGAGCAGCGGATAGCCGAGGTAGATGTAGAGGATGGCGCCCGAGCTTACGTAGAAAAGTGGAACCACTGACTTCTCGATTCGTTATGTGGAAATTGACGTTTCTCGCTTCGGTGCTTCTGACGGTTCTCATCCTACTATGCGGCGCGCATCGTGACAAGACAATACCTGTGCCCAAGAGCGGCGGCAAAAAGATGGCAAAATGTCGCGCGCTTCATTATGCTATCTGCCATGAATATCTTTCACAGAGACCGGCCGGACATCACCGAAGAGCGGCGAATGATCCAGAAGCAGATGTCGCCCGACTTTCTGGATCCCACGCTCGAGTGGCGGCGCATCTTCGCGGAAATGTGGGGAACGTTTCTTCTTGTGCTCGTCGCCTCGGGGCGCGCCGTCGTCGTCGCCGTGAGCGGCGGGGCCGTCACGCAGGGCCAGATCCTCATCGCGCCCGGGCTCATGGTGATGGCGATCATCTACTTCATGGGAGACGTGAGCGGGGCCCATTTGAATCCCGCCGTCACGTTCGCCTTCGCGGTCCGTCGCAATTTCCCGTGGCGGCGCGTTCCCGCTTACATGGCCGCCCAGGTGCTCGGCGGTATCGCGGCGGCGCTCTTCCTCAGAGCCATGTTCGGGAGGGCCGGGGCGCTCGGCGCGACCGTGCCGGGACACGGGATCGGCGCCGGCCAGGCGCTCGTGATGGAGATAGTGCTCACGGCCGGCCTCGTGAACACGATCCTGGGCACCGCGTCGGGAGCGCGAAACGTCGGCGCGAACGGCGCTATCGCGGTGGGAGGCTATATCGCTCTCTCCGCGCTCTGGGCGGAGCCGATCAGCGGGGCCTCGATGAATCCGGTGCGGTCGTTTGCGCCCGACCTCGTGCGCGGAGATCTCACGACGACGTGGATCTACGTCGTCGGCCCCGTCGCGGGAGCGCTCATAGGAGTCGCTTTCGAATGGATCCTCAAGGGAAAGCCCACCGCCGCCGGAACGATCGCGGCGCAGGGCACGCTCGGCACGCCGGAACAGCGCAAGCCGGGAGCGTCGTGAGAGGGGCCGCTCACGCAGGCGGGGGAGTTTTTGCCGGGCCCGGCGCCCCCGGCAGAATCGTGTCGAGCAGATCGTCGAGCCTTTTCGGATAGCTCTCCATCGAAATAGTCGCTTCCGCCCACCGGCGCGCGTTCGCTCCGATCCTCGCGGCCTCATCGCCGTCATCGAGGAGGCGCAGGATCGCCTCCGCCACTCCCACGCTCGAACCGGCCTCGAGGTAGTCTCTCCCCGCCGCGAGTCCCATCCCCGCGACGCCGGCCGGCGTGCTCACGACGGGCGTGCCCATTGCGGCCGCCTCCATCATGCGAATGCGAACGCCGCCGCAGAACCGGAGCGGGAGCACCATCACCGCGCACGAGCCGAGATAGGGCCTGATATCCTTCACGCCGCCCGTGAAAGAGACGTCCGGCCCCGCGGAGGCGCGCAGCTCGTCCGTCACCCCCTGCCCCACAACCTCCAAACGCGCCCCGGGCTTCTTCGCGCGAACGAGAGGAAAAACCTCGCCGGCGAGGCAGCGAAGGGCATCGCGGTTGAAATCGGAATAGAACGAGCCGATGAAGAGCACCCTGTTCTTTTCGCGTTTGAACGCTACCGGATTGAACTCCGACAGGTCGAGCGCGAGCGGCAAGGCCCGCACGGTCTTTCCCGCGGCGACCGGATACCGTGCGAGGACCTCCGCGTCGGACGGGGTCACGGTGAGTATCGTGTCGTAACGCTCGTACGCCTTCCGCTCGATCCGCTCGAGCGCGCGAAGCCTGACCGACGCCGCCAACCGGGCGATTCCTCCGAGCGCCGCGAGCCTCCCGGAATTGACGACAAAGTCGAGATCGTGCGTGACGAGAACGAGCTTCGAACCCTTGATGCGGTCGGGCAGCCGGTAGAGATGCCAGTACGAGGCGAGGATGAGATCGCCCCTCTCGGCCGTCGCGGTCGCCGCGATGAGGCTCAGGAGCTGCTCGGGCGCTGCGTAGCTGACCTGGGCGGGGACACCGGTGAGCGCGGCCGCGGCGATATTTCTCGCCTTGTAAAGAGCGCGGTGGAAAACGCTTCGCTTGTTCGGCGCGAGGATGGCGCGAACGGCGATCCGGGGGCTTTCGATCTCGTGAAGGCGTTCGAGCTCCCCCCGGCTCAGCGCCATCGTGACGAGCACGACGTCGTGGCGCGTCGCGAGCCCGTGGAGCAGGCTCATGATGAGCCGGTCGGTGCCCTTCGTGATCGGCCAAGGGGCATACGGGAGTGCGACAATGATCTTCATCTATTTGTTCCGGCTCTTCGGGTCACTCGACAACGATCTCGTCGGCAAAGATCCAGGCCTTTCCTCCCGCCCCCTCGTGCCACGCGGGGCAGAGTCCGATGTTCACCGCGTGAACGCGCACGTACCGCGCGCTCTTCCCGATCGCTCCCGACGAGACGTTCTCGATGCGCGCGCCCTCTTCTCTCGCCGGAACGCTCCGCGCGGATCTCGCGACCGGCGTGAAGCTTTTTCCGTCGCTCGAGATAGAGTACTCTACCATTTCGGGAAAGAATATCCACGAATTTTGATCCTGCAGAAAGCCCGTCGTGACGCGGCTTATCCGCCGCACCGCCCCGAGATCGACGACCGCGTCAAGATCGACCCCTTCGTAGCCCTGCCACACCCCCGTCTTGAAATCGAGCCCTCCCCGCAGGCCATCGATGAGCGCCATGTCTCCACCGGCCGCGTACATGCCGCTGTACGCGGTGTTGAGGCGGATACGCCGGTTCCCGGGAATCCTGCGGAACTCGGCCGTGACGACCCGGCTCGAAGGCATGGTGTCCTTCATCGCGATCGCCTTGAGGGTCGTCGATTTCGCGAGGGGAAAGGGCCTCTCGTACAATGTCGATCCCGCGCCCGGTTCGCTCCCGTCCAGCGTGAAACAAATACGGGCGCCCGTCGTGATCGAGGCGAGCGCCACCTCGGTCGAACCGGAGAATGTTCTCGATCCCGCCGCGAGATACGGAACGGGCGTTATCAGGTGATCGGCGATCTGGCTCGGGGGAATGTCGGCGTCCCCGCTTCCCCACGACTTGTTGGGCTTCGCTCCCATGACGAACGTGAGCTCGCCGCCCGCCACGATGTCCCCGTGCCTGATGAACGACGCGTGATAGGGTTTTCCGTTGAGCGTCGCGGACTGGATATAGATGTTCTTCTTCGAGACGCCCCTCCCTCTGATGATGAAATGCTTTCCGCCGCCGACCGAAATCGAGGCCTCCCTGAAGAGCGGCGTGCCGATGACGTAGACGTCCGAGCCCGGCGTGACGGCGTAAAATCCGAGCGCGCTCAGAACGTACCAGGCGGACATCTGTCCGCAGTCCTCGTTGCCGCAGAGGCCCGCCGGGCCCGTCGTGTAGAGCCCGTCGACGATGCTCCGCACCCGCTCCTGCGTCTTCCACGGCTGACCCGCGAAGCTGTAGAGATACGCGATGTGGTGGCTCGGCTCGTTGCCGTGCGCGTACTGCCCGATGAGCCCCGAAACGTCCGGGAGCTCGATTCCCGTCAGCTTCGGACTCGTCGTGAAGAGCGAGTCGAGCTTCGCGACGAACCGCTCCCTGCCTCCCATGAGGCCGATGAGCCCCGAGACGTCCTGCGGAACGTAGAAGCTGTACTGCCACGCGTTGGCCTCGGTGTAGTTGAAATTGATCTCCGCGGGGTCGAACGGCGTGAACCAGCCGCCGTTGATCCTCGCTCGCATGAAACCGGTCGATGGGTCGAAGAGATTCTTGTAGGCTTGCGCCCGCTCGATGTAGGTTTCGTAGTCGTCGTTCTTGCCGAGCGCGTTCGCCATCCGGGCGATGCACCAGTCGTCGTAGGCGTACTCGAGCGTCTTCGAGACCGATTCTCCTTCCTTGTCCGACGGAATGTAGCCGAGCTCGCGGTAGTACGGGAGCCCCCGAAAATCCGCCTCCGCGCTGTGCTTCATCGCCTGGAGCGCCTCCGCGGCGTCGAAGTTCCTGATGCCCTTGATGTACGCGTCGACGATGACCGGAACCGCGTGATAGCCGATCATGCAGTTCGTCTCGTTTGCCGCGAGCTCCCACACGGGGAGCATTCCCCCCTGCTCGTACTGGGCGAGGAACGTCTTGATGAAGTCGGCCGTGCGTTCGGGCTCGATGATCGTGAAGAGCGGATGCTCCGCTCGGTAGGTGTCCCAGAGCGAGAACACCGTGTAGTCGGTGAAATCCCTCGCCTCGTGGATCTTGAGATCGCGGCCCAGATAGCGTCCGTCGGCGTCCATGAACAGGTTCGGAGCGAGCATCGCGTGGTAGAGCGCCGTGTAGAACGTCACGCGCTGCGCTCGCGTGCCCCCCTTGACGGAAATCTTCCCGAGCTCGTCGTTCCACGCCTTGGCCGCGTCCGCGCGCACCTTCTCGAAATCCCAACCGGGAATCCCGTCCTCGAGATTCCGGCGGGCGCCGTCGACGTCGACGGCGGATATGCCGACCTTCACGAGAACGACCTCGTCCGGGCCGGTCGCGAAGCTGACGTACGCCTTGACGTTCGTCCCGGAGGCCTCGTCGGCGCCCGTGACGAGCGTATCGTTGAGCGCGACCCCCTGCTGGGCGAAGCGTTTCGAGAACTTCGCGACGAAGTAGACGCGCTGATCCTCCGCCCAATGGCGCGAGCGCCGGTAGCCCTCGATCTCGGTGTCGCTCACGATCTTGATGCGCGAGTCGATAACGGTGTCGCGATGCTGAAGATCGATGATGACGTTGGCGTTGTCGCTCTTCGGAAACGTATAGCGGTGAAACGCGGCGCGCCTGGACGCGGTGAGCTCGACGATAACGCCGCTTTTATCGAGCTTGACCCGGTAGTAGCCCGGCGCGGCCTCCTCCTCGCTGTGGCGGAACCTCGAGCAGTAGCCCGTTTCGGGATTCTTCCCGTCGCCGCGCACGAGCTGCACGGGGCCCGTCGTCGGCATGAGCAGGATGTCCCCGTAGTCGGAGGCGCCCGTGCCGCTCAGATGCGTGTGGCTGAAACCGTAGACGACGCTGTCCGAGTAGTGGTACGCCGAGCAGCCGTCCCAGCCCTTGAGCCTCGTGTCGGGGCTCGCCTGCACCATTCCGAACGGCACCGTCGCCCCCGGATAGGTGTGTCCGTGCCCGCCCGTCCCGATGAACGGATCCACGAACTGCGTGTATTCGGGCTTCTTCTCGATCGAGCACGAGCCGAACCCGGCGAGGATGAGTACCAGAAGCCAACAGGCCGCAGCGCGCATCGCATTCTCCTTTGCTCAATACGTATCGGCGAGGGTCATCACCCTGAGCTTCTCCGCGAGGTTTCCGACGTCCTCCTTCGTGATGAAACGCACCGTCACGGTGCTCCCGGGGAGCATGTCGAAGTAATTGTCGTCAAAGTAGCCCTCGCATCCCGGAACCGAGAGATACACGTTCTTGGCGAGGACCCCGGTCTGCAACGTGACGAATCGCACGCCGGGCTCCGTCGGGAGTGCCGGCACGGCAGGTCTCGGAAAAAACGTGGGGGTAATATGAACCGGATGAATCTCCCTGATATCGGGCGGCGGGAGATCAAGATCCTTCGGCGGCGCAAAATAGAGAAGGTTTCGCGAAAGGAGCGCCCCTCCCTCGAACATCTCCGCGCACAGCACGACCTCGTTCGAGCGCTCCCCGGCGAGGACATGCGCGGCGGTGTCCTCGAAAACGCACGTGCTCGAGTTGGCGCCGACCTTCACGCGGTGGCTGCTTTCCCAGATCACATTTCCGCTGAAGTCGACGAGCTCCATCGCCACGGGGCCCTCGACGGGGCTCTGCCGGTCGGAGACGACGTACACGCGAAGCATGCCGTCCTCGATGACGGGCGAGACGAGCACCTCGCCGAACGCGTCCCTCGCGTAGTAGTAGAGCGCCTTCGGATTGCCGCCGTAATCGATGCTCGACCACGAGGCGGCGGGCCAGCAGTCGTCGAGCTGCCAGAAGAGCGAACCCATGCAGTACGGCTTCGCCCGGCGATGCGCCTCGATTCCGGTCTTCATTCCCTCGGCCTGGAGGAGCTGGCTCACGTACGCGAACGACTCGAAATCGCGCGGCGTCCGGTAGTACCGGTCCATGTACTCCCGGATAATCTCGTTTCCCTGTTCGTTCTTCTGATGCGCGAGCATCGCGGGGGAATCGACAGCCAGATCCCCGGGGCGCGCGAAGGACATGATCGTTTGCGTCGACGGCAGCGACTGGAATCCGAACTCGCTCATGAACTGGGGAACGTTCTTCGTGTACGCCTCGAACGGTTCGCCGTCGTGCCACACGCCCCAGTAGTGCGAATCTCCCTCGGTGAGGCTCCGCGGATCGGCGCGGCCGTAGCTCGGGGAAGAGGGCCAGTACGCCGCGCCGGGGTCGTAGTCTCTCACGATCCCGGGAAGGAGCTCGTGGAAGAGTCTCACATAGTCTCCCCATATCCTCGCCGAATCGGTCGCCGAGTATCTGAACTGGCCCTGCCACCCCCAGTTGTGCCACGCCTCGTCGATCTCGTTGTTGCCGCACCAGAGAGCGATGCACGGGTGATTGCGCAGGCGCGTGACGTTGTCGATCGCCTCCTGCTTGACGTTTTCCAGAAACGTCGAATCCCCCGGGTACATCGCGCACGCGAACATGAAATCCTGCCAGACAAGAATGCCGAATTCGTCGCACAGACTGTAGAAGTCGTCATCCTCGTACACTCCCCCGCCCCACACCCGCAGCATGTTCATTCCCGCCCTCGCCGCGCCCGCGACGAGACGTCCGCGCCGGTCGCGCGAGACGCGCGGAAGGAAGCTGTCCGGCGGAACGTAGTTCGCCCCCTTCATGAAAACGGGCACGCCGTTCAGCCTGAAATAGAAGCTCGTGCCGGCCCGGTCCGTCTCCCGCACGAGCTCGATCGTGCGAATGCCGATGCGCTCGGTGCGCCAGTCGAGAAGATCCCCGCCGCACCGCAGCTCCGCGAAGACATGGTAAAAGTGCTGGTCCCCGAGCCCGTTCGTCCACCAGAGCTCCGGCTTCGGTATCGAGAAATGGAGCGAGACCTCGTTGAGCCCCGGCGCGAGATCCACGTCGACGCTCTCGAAGCGGGAGTCTTCGAGAGCGATCGTCAGGGTCGCCGCCCGCCGCCCGGCCGACTCAACGTCGAGGCGGGCCGTGAGCTCCGCCGATTGTTCCGTGACGCTGTTCTGGATGATCGCGAGATCCGCGATCCTCGCCGTGTCCCACGCGACGAGGCGCGCGGGGCGCCATATGCCGGAGGTGACGAACCGCGGGGCCCAGTCCCATCCGTACTGGTAGGCGGCCTTTCTCGTGAGCACCCGCGGACCGCCGGGGAGCTCGTACCCGAGTGAATTCCATCGCTCGCGCACGGCGGAGACGGGGGAATGGAAATGGACGCGCAGCGTGTTCTTTCCCTCATGAAGGGCTCCCGCGCAGCTCACCCTCCAGCGGCGAAACATATTGTCGGCGACGAGCAGCAGCGAATCGTTGAGATAGACGTCGGCGTACGTATCGAGACCGTCGAACTCGAGCTCGACGTTCCGATGCGCGAGGAAATTGCCCCCGGCGTCGAACGAAGTCCGGTACTCCCAGTCCTTGTTCTCGATCCACTGGAGATCCTTTTCGTTCGTCCCATCGAAGGGGTCCCCGATGAGCCCGTTTGCGAAAAGATCGGTATGCACGCACCCGGGCACGGTCGCCGGGCGCCACGCCCCCGTGGGGGCCTCGCGGAACTCCCAGCCGTCCCGAAGCTCGATCGTCGATCTGTCGAAGGAAAGGTAGCAGGAGGCATGCAGAAACAGAAGCGAACAGGCGGCCAGGAGCGCCGCGCGCTCCGCGGCAAAGAAAGCCGGGCGATTCATCGAGCCTCCCTCGATTCACGGACGCGAGGAGTATACCACGCGGCCCCCCTTTTTTACCACTTGACGAAACGGCCCTTTGCCCTTATAATGGAATTGTGGTACTATAATGCCAGTATATGATGTTCCGGGAGGTATTCCGCATGAAGAGACAGATAATCGCGATCGACGAGGAGCTGTGCACGGGCTGCGGCGAGTGCATGCCCAACTGTCCCGAGGGGGCGCTTCAGATCATCGACGGAAAGGCGCGGCTGATAAGCGACCTTTTCTGCGACGGGCTCGGGGCGTGCATCGGGCATTGCCCCGAGGGGGCGATAACGACCGAGACACGGGAGGCCGATGCGTATGACGAACGAAAGGTCATGGAGAACATCGTCCGGCAGGGGCCGAACGTCATTGCGGCGCATCTCGTCCATCTCAGGAGCCACGGCCAGAAGGATTACCTTCGCGAGGCCCTCGCGTACCTCGTGGAAGATGGCGTTGCCGTACCGCCGGAATTCCTCGAGCCTTCATGCCGGTGCGACGGCGAGAAGCGCGAGGACCCGCAGCTCGCCGCCTGCCCGGGCTCGCGGGTGATGGATCTCGCGCGGGACGAGACGTGCGAGGGAACGGAGCATGCGGCGAACACGCCCTCCCGGCTCCGCCAATGGCCGGTGCAGATCATGCTCGTTCCACCGCACGCGCCGTTTCTCGCGGGCGCCGACGTCCTCGTCGCCGCCGATTGCGTGCCGTTCGCATATGCCGGTTTTCACGAGAGGCTTCTCAAGGGCAAGGTGCTCCTCGTGGGCTGCCCGAAGCTCGACGACGCGGAGCTGTATCGCGAGAAGCTCACCGAGATGTTTCGTCACAACGATGTCAAATCCGTCACCGTCGCGCATATGGAGGTCCCCTGCTGTTTCGGTATGGCGAGGCTCGTGGAATCCGCGATCCGCGACTCGGGGAAGAACATCCCCTTCGCGACACGGATGATCAGCGTGAAGGGCGCCGAGCTCTAAACAGTGGCGCGAGCCGCCGCGCCGTCGTATACTTCAACCATCGATATCGGGCCTGGTCCGTTTGCGTCCGGTTGCCGCGGAGAAACCTGCTTCCGGGAGGATACGCCTTGAGAACCAAGCGCACGTTCGCACTCTCGCTGTTCATGCTCGTCGTATTTGTGTCGACGCTCGCGGGGGCCGGCTACGCCGGGCTGCCGTTCACGCACAAGAAGCACTCGGGCATCGCATGGGGATACAATCTCGACGAGGGCCTCGCGAAGGCGAAGAAGGAATCGAAGCCCGTGATGGTCGACTTCATGGCCGTCTGGTGCCCGCCGTGCAAGGCGATGGAGGATTCCACGTTCTCCGACGCAGCGGTCATCGGCAAGTCGGCGGCGTTCGTCCCCGTGAGGATCGATATCGACAAGCAGCACGCGGTGGCCGCGAAGTGCAACGGGCTCGCGCGCAAGTACGGCGGCATCGGGATTCCGAACATTCTCTTCATGGCGCCGGACGGCACCGCGCTCAAGCATATCGTCGGCTACTACTCGCCGAAGCAGCTCATCGCGGCGATGGACTCGGCGCTCGCGGCGCCAAAGTGAGGTGTCAGCGGACGGCGAAGCGACGTGTCAGCGTTTGAGGTCCCACCACCCGTACCAGCCCATGTAGATGGCCACCTTCTGCTCCGTGCGGTCCGAATCGAAGAACCGGTCCCACAGGTACTCGACTCCCCACGAGGCGACGAGCCCCTTCGACGAGTATGCCTCGAGTGAGACGCCGAAGCCCGGTCCGACGCTGTTGTTATAATCCAGCTTCTCCGTATCCAGCCGGTATCGAATCGTCGCGTACGTGTTGAGCGTCGTGTTTCCCCACTTTGCCCAATCGATCCCCTGCTTGAACCACCCCTGGAGAAGAAGATTGGAATCGGCGTCCTTCGGAATCTCCTGCCGCAGATCGCCCCACGTCGAGCCGCGGAAACCGACGAAGGCGAAAGCGTTGCCCGCGAACAGCGCGAGGCACATGACGACCGGCACGACACGAAGCGCGTTGCGATTCATGAGTTATCTCCTTCCGAAGATCCGTGCGTCCGTGGTTCCCCACGAATGCTTGAACACAAGATCCTCTATCATCACATAGTCCTTCTCGAAGTACCGTTCAAACTGGCTGCACGGGGTGAGCTTGCCGTAGTAGAGATCCTCGCAGACGACGTAATCGACCTCCTCGGCGAACGCGGGCGCGGGGAGCTCCGTTTTCTTGACCTCGCGCAGGTTGAGGAACCGCGCGTGCGGGAAGCGGGAGCCGAGCGTGTACTCGTAGATGACGCCGTCCCAGCCGTTGAACGCGACGGTCATCCCGTCGAAGCCCTTCTTCTCGAAGAAATCTATGACGGGCGTCACGTCCGGATACTGCCGCTCGAGCCAGCGCAGGTTGTAGAACCCGTATGCCCAGAATATGACGAGCACGGCGCCCGTGAAGAACAGGTGCACGGCCCGGCTCCTTGTGCCCGTGGAGAATATTCTCGCGAGACGCTCCACGCCGAGCGCGGCCGCCGGGGCGAGGAAGATGAGCGCGAATATCATGTTCTTGTTGACGGATTGCTCGGCCCGCGTCACGAGGTGGAGCAGAATGATCGGCGAGGACAGGGCGATGAGCATGATGGCGGCTCTTCCCCGCTTCTCGTGAAAGACTCCGAACACGGCCAAGAGCAGCATGAACGCCACCCAGCGGAACGCCCACGCAAACATCGTTTCGAGCGGTATCTTGATATCGCGATACGTCCTGATCTGAGCGATGACGGCCGCGCGCGGACCGTACTCGTCGAAGAGGACGTAGAGGGCGATGAGAACGGCGAGAGGCAGGACGCAGTAGAGGAGCGTCCGGCGGAGACCCTGCGTGAAGAACACATAGAGCACGAGGGCCGGAATGAAAACCGGCAGGAGATACTTCGTGGCGGAGGCGAGCATGAGCGCGGCGGATCCCGCGACGAGCACCGCATTCCGGCGCCACCCCGCGTCAGCCTTGGCGGATATGACGAACATGCAGAAAGACGCCCCGAGAAAGAAGGCCGCTATCATGTCGTACGTCGCGAGCTTCATGAGGTAGAGCGTCTGCCCCGAGCACATGAAGAGGATCGCGGCGATGAGCCCGTAGCTCCCCTCGAAGAGCGTCGCGGCCGTCAGGTATACGATCGCGACGAGCCCGAGGCCGAAGAGAACATTCACGATACGGGCTCCGTAGATGCCCCCGATCCGGTCGCCGACGGCGGCGAGCGTCGGATGGATATGCACGGAGCCGGTCGCGAACGGGCAGCCGGGACACGGCTCTCCCCGGAGGATCTCGCGCCCCATTGTGATGTGGTACGCCTCGTCTATGAACACGGAATTGTAGTTGAGATTGAGCAGGCTGACGGCAAGGCCGTACAGGAGTATGAGCCCGAGATAGAGTCTGTGATGCGCAACGTGTCCGTTCATGTTACCACAGGGTGCTGATCGCATCGGCGATCTCCAGAACCCGTTTCACCGCGCCGCTTTCCGCCCGGGCGAATTGAACGCCCGCGACGCATTCGGGGAATGCGGTCGACGCATACCGCAGCACGCGGACGACAATCCCGGGCAGGGACAGCGTGTCGCCGCCGGCGATCGCCTCGACGGTCACGCGGTCCCCCGCGGCGAGGTTTTCCCGCGCGGCGAGAAGGAGGCCGGTGCGCGACACGTTCCGGATCACCCCGAATGAAGGCGCGCCCCCCTCCTTTCGCACGATGGCCGCCAGGAATCCGCGCACGCGCGGCGCGCGGTCCACGTGCCCGCGCCTCGGCGCGAGGCGGCTGTCGATGTAGGTCGGATAGCGCGTCCCGTATTCGTCGAGAAACTTCGAGACGGCCGATTCATGGAGGTACCGCGACATTACGTCGATCGCACGCTCCGGCCCGGTGACGGCGACGCCGGCGCGCACGACCACGTCCTTCCCGGCTGCCGCCGTCTTCTCGTGAATGACGCGGCCCCTTCCGATAAGCGTTTTCCCCGGAAGCATGATCTCGAGCGCGAGCTCGCGGTTCGTGGGCATTCTCCCCACCGTAATGAGCGAGAGGCCGCTCTCCGTCGCATCGTCCGCCGCGGCGAAGCCGCGGACCGTCGTTCCGCGCTCCTCATAGGTGAATGAGACGGGAACCGCGTCGAAGATGCGGAAATCGATCCGACGCTGCTGGAACTTCGTACGTGCGTAAAGGATGATCGCGAGCGCGAGCCCGCTGTTGAAAAGCGCCCAGAGACTGTTGACCGCGACGATGAACTCGTCGCCGCGTAAATTCAGGAGCAGCTGGACTATCGCATAGAGGATCGCGGCGATGCTCCCGAGGCCGACGATCGCCTGCGGCAGCATGAGCCGGTATGGAGTCGAAGAGGTCTCGCCTTTCGGCGTCACCTTGAACTGCCTCGCGCGGCGCGGAAGGAACAGAGAAAAGAAGGATTCGAGATACGTGACGAACTTGCCCATGCTGAACTGCTCGAGCATCAGATACCCCGCGTACCCCCTCCCCATCTCGTTGAACGCGAAGAGCGACAGCGCATAGTAGGGAACGAAATGCCACAGGTACGTGATGTCGAGGGCGTTCATCGGGAGCACGCCGGTGAAGAGCACGATCGGCGGGGTCGCCCTGAAGAAGACCTGCCATCCGCCGAGTCCCCATCGCCTTCGCTGGGTGTGGAACGGGTGGATCGTCTCCGCCGCGATTCCGTACGCGAGCCCCTCGTTGTGGTATACGGAGGACCATCCCTTCGCGTGTATCCGGATCGACGTGAGCATATCTTCCGTGATCGATGCCGTGGCAAATCCGCCCACGTCGTCGATCGCCGCGCGCCGCATGAGCGCGCAGCTTCCGACGAAGTAGGCGGCGTTCCAGCGGTCGCGCCCCGGCTGGATGAGATTGTAGAAGAGCCCCTGCTCCGTCCAAATGTACTTCTTCTCGTGGTCGGCGCGGTGCTGGAACGAGTCAATATTGTAGAACTCCTGCGGCGCCTGGGCGAACCCGAGCTTCTCGTCGCGGAAATAGCCGATGAGACGGTCGATGAAATGCGGCAGCGGCGCGTGGTCCGCGTCGAAGACGGCGACGAACTCCGCCGTCGAGTGCGCGAGCCCGAAATTGACGTTCCCGGCCTTCGCGTGCTCGTGGCGCTCGCGCGCGAGGTAGATGACCCCGAGCTCGTCGCAGAGCGTCTTCACCTCGGGGCGGTCCCCGTCGTCGAGGAGGAGGGTGCGATGGGGATACGCGAGATCGCTGCACGCGAGCAGCGTCTTCCGCAGCACGGCGACCGGCTCGTTCAACGTCGGGATGAGGACGTCGACGGTGCGTCCCGCAAGCGGCGGCGGAACGACACGCGACAGGGGGCGCCAGACCGCGAAGTAGAAGAGGAACGTCGTGAGCGTTCCGAAGCACTCGGCGATCCAGAGGCTCCACGAGAAGAAGAGCGCCGAGTGATTGAAGGTCGCCGTGACCCTCCAGTAGAGATAATAGAGCGTCACGGCCATGGCGACAACCGCGACGACGCGGCGCGGCCGTTCACTCCTGGGATTACCGAACTCCTCCAACGACGATACCTTTCTCCACGAAGGCACCGGAACGTGTTGAATGCTGCTTTCCCCAGGCAGTATGAAAAAAACGTACCAATATATTGTAGCAGACGCCGCGATTCAAGGCGACCGGCAAAAAAACGAGGCCCGGCTCGCCCGCCGGGCCTCGTCGATTCAACCGGGCGCCTCCTCTGCCGGCACTACTTCTTCATGCTCTTCCCGAGCTCCTGCATCGAGCCGATCGAAGGGCCGACGCCGTAGAGGTCGCCGTTTCCGGGCCCGAAGAGGAACGGTTTGAGCTTCGTGATATCGGGCGCTCCGCTCGCGTTGAGGATCGACGACGCCGCTTTCACGTCGACGATCTCCCCGATGAACATCGTGTGCAGTCCGAGCTCGACCGTTTTCACGAGCTTGCACTCGAGAACGAGCGGGAACTCCTTCACGTAGGGGGCGTTGACGAGGTCGCTCTTCACGGGGGTGAGCCCGCTCGAGGCGAACTTGTCCACGTCCTTCCCCGAGACGCTCCCGAAATACATCGTCTCCCGCGCGAACTTCTCGGACGGGATATTGACCGTGAACGCCTTGCTTTCCATGATGTTGGCGTACGTCTTGGTCACCGCCCGCAGCGAGACCGTCACCATCGGCGGCTTCGAGTTGCAGATCGCCGCCCAGGCAGCCGTCATCACGTTGGGCTTTCCATCCTTGTCGTACGAGCCGATGACCCAGACGGGGCACGGCATGGCGAGAGTCTTCGCGCCGAGGGATTTCATCGTGTCGACGGCG